>NZ_JAMSKS010000033.1:0-42841 GCF_024436645.1 Rhodococcus sp. T9N
AAACCCCGGTTCGGGGTTGCGTGCCCCCCCGGCCCCCAAGCCTCCCCCTTACAAACCCACGAAAATTAGGCCCCCCCCCGGGGGGGGGGGGGGGGGGGGCCCCCCCCCCCCCCCCCCACCACCGGCGGAACCACTTAGGACTCGTTATGTCGCGCCTTGCTTCTCTCACGCCCACCACCGCTGTCGGTGCATCGAAAGACCTTCTCGCCGAACTCGTCAACCGTCACGGACAGGTCGGTGACATGGTCGCGGCGATGGCTCATTCGCCCGCTGTGCTGGGCGGCTATCTGCAACTCAGCCGAGCAATGAAGCGAGCGAAACTGAGCCGCAAGATCACCGAGCGAATCTCTATCGCTGTGCAGGTCCAGCAAGGTTGCGCTGTTTGCCTCGAAGCCCACGTGGCCGCCGCGCACGCCAACGGCGTCGAGGCGGACGAGATCGAGCGTGCCCGCGCGGGCACCTCGGCCGATCCCGCCATCGCGGCAATGATCGACCTCGGGCTTCGCGTCTATCGGGAGCCTGCCTCGATTTCAGACGAACACATCACGGGCCTTCGAGCGCACGGCTACGGTGATCGCGAGATCGCCGACGTAGTCGGAATCGTCGCCCTCAATGTCCTGACCGGAGCTTTCAATCTTGTCGCGGGAGTGAAACCAAATGAACCGGATCGCTAACTCCGCACCGGAACGGAACAGCCTGCGTCTGTTCTTGATTCGCGACTATCGCCTGCTCTTCAGCGCCCAGATCATCGCGCTGTTCGGCACCGGGTTGGCGACGGTTGCGCTGGGTCTACTCGCCTACGAACTCGCCGGACCGAGCGCCGGAGCTGTGCTGGCCACCGCGCTGACGATCAAGATGTCCCTGTACGTCGTGATCGCTCCACTCGCGGCGGCGTACGTAGACCGGTTGCCGAGACGGGCTTTCCTCGTTGCCCTCGACGCCATTCGTGCAGCAGTCGTGATCGCATTGCCCTTCGTCAGCGAGATCTGGCACATCTACGTGCTGGTGGGCGTTCTCCAAGCTGCGTCGGCAGCGTTCACTCCCACGTTCCAAGCGGTCATCCCTGACATCGTGACCGACGAGGCCGATTTCACCCGCGCACTGTCGGCATCGCAGGTCGCTTACACGATGGAAAGCCTGCTCAGCCCTGTTCTTGCCGCAGTCGCACTGTCCTTCATGACATTCAACCTGTTGTTCGTCGCCACCTCCGTGGGCTTTGCGGTCTCGGCACTGCTCGTGCTGGCCACCCGAATCCCCAACGCTCGCCGAAGTACTCACCGCAAGGCGTGGGATCGGATCGCGTCGGGGGTGCGGATCTTCGTGACCACGCCTCGACTGCGCGGCATCATGGCACTCAATCTCGTGGTGGCAGCAGCCGGATCGATCGTGGTGGTCAACACCGTCAACTACGTCCGCGACGAGCTCGGTGGAACCCAATCCGACGTGGCGTGGATGCTTGCCGCGTCAGGCACCGGCACGTTGGTGACCGCGCTTCTTCTTCCACGCGTTCTCGACAGAACCGCTGAACGTACTGTGATGACAGCAGGTTCCGTCGTCCTGGTCGTCAGCGCCGGCGCGGCAGCAGCCCTCGCCGTGGCCGGTGTATTCACGTGGATGCTCACTGCCGCAGTGTGGGCGCTCGTCGGCGCCGGGATGGCCATGATCGTCACTCCGACCGGAAAAGTACTTCGACGCTCCGTCGAACCCGCAGGTATACCGGAGGTGTTCGCAGCCCAGTTCTCCCTGTCGCACCTTGCCTGGCTTGTCACCTATCCGATCGCCGGATGGGTTGGTTCGAGCGCGGGATTTGCGGTCACCTGGAGCATCCTTGCAGCGCTTGCCGCAGTGGGAACCGTTGCAGGATTTGCACTTTGGCCTCGGGAGACGGTTGCTGAATTGCCCGTCCAAGCGACGTACGAAACCACGCGAGGCGAATGCACCTTGGCGGCTACCCAGTGCGCGTGCGCTCGCACCGTCTGATGTCGACGGTCCGACTGCCCCCGATTGGGCCTCAACGAAAGTGGTGGTGCAGCCATCGCCTGCACCACCACTTTTCGCTCAGCTCACGTCGGCATACTTCCTCGGATTTGCGTCGAACCGAGGACCACATCCCTTGCAGCAGAACCAGTACCGATTTCCTTCGAAGTCACGAAACAGGCCTTCCGCTTCGGCACGCACCTTCTCGATCACGCTGCCCGGCATGACCCGACATTCGACGAGTTCACTACTGCCAGCGGTGAGTAGGTCTTTCCCACCGGTCAGCATCGCCGAACCGACAGCGCCGACATCGCCTTTGGCGTCAGACTTCGGGGTGTTGCCACAGCCACAACTGCTCATTGGGATTCCTGTTCTTTTGCGGGACGGATGCGGCCCGCAAAGCGAGCCCGATACAACCGCCAATATACCCCCTATGGGTATATTTTACTGAGCCTGAGGGTGCGTTCAGTTGACACATCGCCGTATAAACCAGTGCGGGAGAAAGAATATACCGTCGCGAGATCCCCGCTCGCCTGCAGCATCATGACACAGCCAACCCTATACCTACTGGGGGTATAGGGTAGGTCTGGCATCGACCATCCATGTCCGCGAGGTCGTCGACGAAGAGGAGCAATGAAGAACTGGAAAGCAATCGGCAGCAGCCGATTCGCCGTAGTTGGAGCTTTGCTGTTGGTCGGCATGCTCTGGGGAAGCTCGTTCCCCCTGGTTGCTGTGGCAGCACCAACTCTCGGCGCCGTCGGCACGACGCACGGCCGCTTCATTGTTGCAGCGTTGGTTCTCGCGCTGATAACTGCTTCCAGCAGATCGACCTGGCGCGCGGTCCGTCATCGGTTTCCTGCATTCCTACTGCTGGCTGCCCTCAATGTCGCTGGGCCCCTGACACTTGTCGCAACTGCGATCGTCGGCCTCAACTCGTCGACGGCGTCGATCCTGAATGCCACGACTCCGATGTTCACAGTATTCGTCGCCGCTTTCCGGCTTCGACAAAAGATCACCTGGCGAAAACTCTCGGGGGTCGCGATCGGCATCGTCGGCGTCTCGGTGCTTGTCGGCGGAATTCCGTCAGCGATCGACAGTCGCGCAATGCTGGCCATTGGCGCATCTTTGACCGCGGCGCTGCTGTACGCAGTCGGAGGTGTCTACGCACGAAAGTCGTTCCAGGACACTCCACCCCTGACGCTGGCCCTCGGCCAGCAACTTGCCGCGGTTGCCCTCTTGGTGCCGGTGTCCGCCGTCGCTCCCCCACCGGGGCCCATAACCGTGGGTCCACTCATCGCCGTGGCAGCCCTGGGGCTGGGGGCTACCGCCGGTGGCTACCTGGTCTACTTCTGGGTAATTCGTCAGGCGGGTCCAGTCGCGGCATCGGCCGTCACTCTTCTCGTTCCGATTTCGGCATCAGCCATCGGAGTGCTGTGGTTGAACGAGCCTGTTACCTTCGCGCTCATTGGCGGTCTTGTCATCATTCTTGCCGGAGTGGGCTTGCTCCTGGATCTTCCGCCGACGCGAGATCCATCCCGCAGGGTTGCCCCGGGGCGGGCGGCTAGCGCGGACAAACGGCCGGTCAGCGGCTGATCGGAGCAGTCCAAAGTCCGACCAGCGCGTCGACGAGGTCGGTCGTGAAGTCCTCCCATGACGTGACCGCGTCCGGCCCCTCTTCGGCAAGCGTGCGCTCACGTTCGGCGAACATGTGCACGATCGCATTGCGTCCGATGTCCGCGCGGGCGCGTCGAACACTCATCGGCATGTCGGCCAGACAGTCAGAGAGTCCCCGAAGCGTCTCCTGCAGGGTGGGCGAGGCCAGTACCTCGTCGTAGACGATTTTCCGCAGGACCGGGTCGGTGAGAATCTGCGCGCTGAACCGCGCATACCAGGTCGGGCCACCCATTTCGGCGTAGTGATCGGTCGACGCCCGAACCAGACACGAAATCCAGTCACGAACATTTGTGGACCCTTCGATCTCACGCAGCAGTTCGCCACGGTTCTTCTCGACCTGCTGGGAATGCTTGTTCACGATCGCGCGGACCAGATCGGTCTTGGTTCCGAAGTGATATCCGACGGCAGCATTGTTGCCCTGACCTGCCGCGTCGCTCACCTGACGGTTCGAAACCGCGAAGACTCCATGTTCTGCGAACAACTGCTCGGCGACGGCGAGAATGCGGTCTCGGGTTGCAGCAGAGCGCGCGGAATTTGCGGCGCCGCCGACATCGGCCGACGCGTCCTCAGTCCTCGTAGTCATGGACACCATCATCCTCGACCATCCGAAGCTGCTCGGCACCGGAGATATTCGTCACGATCGGAGACACAGCCTTCCGTTAAGTCAGTCACTTGATTTAACTTTAGTTCAAGCAACTGACTTAAACCATTATTCGTTCTTCCTCCGATGGAGTTACCGCAATGTCGTCAACCACTTCACCACCACCGACAACGCCGCCACAGACAACGAAGTCGCCAGCCACCACCGCAGTGGTGGCTGTTCTGGCGTTTTCCGGCATCGTCGTCTCGCTCATGCAGACGCTGGTGATCCCGATCATCCCGCATCTGCCCGAGTACCTGAACGCGCCGGCGTCCGATACCGCGTGGGCTGTGACCGCCACGCTGCTCGCAGCTGCCGTCGCCGTCCCGACCATGGGCCGCTTGGGCGACATGTTCGGCAAACGGCGTCTACTCCTGATCAGCATGGCGCTGTTGGTAACCGGTTCGGTGGTCGGAGCACTCAGTTCGAGCGTTATCCCCCTCGTTGCCGGCCGAATCCTGCAGGGCCTTGCTGCCGGCGTCATTCCGCTGGGCATCAGTGTGATGCGCGACGTGCTTCCGCCCAAGAAGCTCGCCGGCGCTGTTGCGATGATGAGCGCTTCACTGGGAGTCGGTGGCGCTCTAGGTCTTCCGATCGCGGCTTTGATCGCCGAGTACGCCGACTGGCACGTCCTGTTCTGGGCGTCAGCCGTCCTCGGCGCTCTTGCGGCCGTTCTTGTTGTCGTCCTGGTCCCCGAATCGACGGTTCGCACAGGTGGCACGTTCGACTTCGGCGGGGCAATCTCGCTCTCAGCCGCCCTCATCGCTCTACTACTGGCCATTTCCAAGGGTGGCGACTGGGGTTGGACGAGCACGCTCACGCTTTCCCTGTTCGGCGCCGCGATCCTGATATTCGGATTCTGGGCTTGGTGGGAACTACGCACCCCCAAGCCGCTGGTGGATCTACGCGTATCCATCCGCCGCCAGGTGCTCTTCACCAACCTCGCATCGATCGTGTTCGGGTTCGCGATGTTCGCCGCCAGCATGGTCTTTCCCCAGGTAGTCCAGTTGCCTGAAGTCACTGGTTACGGCCTAGGCGGTTCGATGCTCACCGCGGGTCTGGTCATGGCTCCCTCCGGCATCATCATGATGCTGATCTCTCCGCTGTCCTCACGTATCACCAATTCGCACGGCCCCAAGGTGACGCTCATGCTCGGCGCCGTTGTCGTCGCAATCGGTTACGGCATCGGCATTTTCGCCATGCACTCGATTTGGGAACTGATCGTGATCGCCGTGATCATCGGCGCCGGTACCGGTATGGCTTACGGCGCGATGCCCGCTCTCATCATGGGGGCTGTTCCTCCGTCCGAGACCGGTGCAGCCAACAGCTTCAACACCCTGATGCGCTCCCTCGGTACATCATTCGCCAGCGCCATCGCGGGTGTCGTCATCGCCCAGATGACCATGTCCATCGGTGGGGCAACGCTGCCGTCGGAGAACGCTTTCCGCGTCGTCATGGCCCTCGCTGCCGGATCCGCCGTCGTCGCACTCGTCCTGGCCGGTTTCCTCCCTCGGTTCAAGGGCTCCAACTCCCGCAAGGAGATTGGTAGCCAGCACACCGATACGTCCCCGACCACGTCGAAGGAATCCGTTCCGACACACTGAGCCAGCGCGCAATACACACTGCGCTGTACACACAGCCCGGCCCCGGCGGAGTCCAACTCCGTCGGGGCCGACGCGTTTCACACATTTTGCTGTTGATACACCTGCGGACGACAGTTTCGTGACATGCTCCGTTGAGATGGGTGCTCGTTCGATACTCGGGGAAAGGATGCCGCGATCGCCGCTCCTCGTGCTGACGTAGCCCTTGCTGTCGCCGCCGCTGCCGTCCTGGGCATAGGCGTCGGTGTCCTTCTTGCCGATGTCGTCGCCGGCCTGGCTGCAGGTGCGGGTGCTGCGGTGGTATTTCGGTTTGCTCTTCGGATGATCAATACCCGAAAGTGAGCGTTTGCCGAGGGTCCTACTTCAGGACACGGATCGCCGAGCCCGGAAGGATTCCGCTCGATGGCGGATAGATCGACGTTGCCCCGTTGAAGAACATGTGAGCGGGAGTCGTGGATACCGGCAGCAGGTCGACGTCCTTGAACAATGCCCGCTCACTTTCCTCCCAGACCTTGCAGGACTCGTCACCGGGAAGAAGCGAAGCCTCAGTGGACAATTCGATGTACTTCTTGTTGTCGAGGGAAGCGAAGTTCACTCCTTCAGGCTTCGGTGGGCCGGTGAAGTACTTCGCAAAGATACTCGGCGTATCGCTCCCCAGCGTCAAACCGATGGAAACGTCCCACGACGACAGGTCGGTGGTGCTGAATGTGTTGGCGATGACAAAACTGTAGTCGCCGCCGGTCAGTTTCACTCTCGCGCCCAGTCCTTCCCACTGTGTTGCCACGTATTCCGCGGCGGCAGAGTTCGTATCGCGTGAGTTGTTGAAAATCACGTTGAGGGCAAGCGGTCGACCGTCCTTCGTCAGGATGCCGTCGGGACCCGCCTTCCAACCTGCGTCGGACAGCGTTTTCTTTGCTGCATCGACGTCGAAATCGGGGATCGTCCCTTCGACACTGTTGTAGTCGCAGGCAAGGGGTTCCGAAACCGCGAGGGCGCGTGCGCGGGTTCCTTTACCGCCGGTGGTGATCTCGGTGTAGTCGTCCAGGTCTACTGCCTGCACGAGGGCCTGCCGTACAGCACGGTCTGCCGTGGGTAGGGCCGCGAAATGATTGAAGATGAACTCGCCGGACAACGTGGTGTAAGTCTTCGAATCCAGACCCGCGGCCAAGACTCGTTCCTCGTCCGAACCGGTGACCGCTGCGGCATTCACTCCGCCGGTGAGAACAAGATTCGCCGTCGTACTGGGATCGGTGACAATCTTGATCGTCACTGTTTTCGGCACTCCGAGAGTGTCGGAAGTGGTCTCGCCGTTCGGACTCCAGGTGTAACCGTCGCGGCGTTCCATCGTGATGTGATCGTTCGGAACAACTTCGGTGACCTTGAACAGACCCGTTCCGTTGCTACTCGAACGGATGCTGGCCGGGTCTTCGAGCGTCGCAGCGCACGGAAGCCGCAACGCGCCGATTCGAGAGAGCAGGAAGGGCGCTGGTTCGGCGGTAGTCACCGTCAGTTCGTCACCGTCCGCTGAGGCCGAAGTCGACATCGGCACAGTGGATCCGCGTAGCGGTGAAGCGTTTTCAGGATCCATGACCCAGTTGATGTCATCGGCCGCGGTCTGTGCGGTGAAGGAAGTGCCGTCGGCACAAGTGATGCCCTTCTTGAGCACGAACTTCAGCGTGTTCCCTTCTTCACTCCAGCTCTCCGCCAGATAGGGACGCACAGTGCGTGTTTGCGCGTCGATGTCGATCAACGAATCGTACGAGTACGCGTTCACGATCTGAGTCGACGTAAGGTTGGTGATCAGAGGGTGCAGATTTCCGGGATCGGCGTTGATGACAGTCGTGAAACTGCCGTCCTTTGCATACTCACCGACTGAACCTTCGGGACTGGATGCGCCGCCACACCCGGCCAGGGTGAAAACGCCAACGCTGATAACTGCTGTCGCGGAGACAGAACGGGCTTTCATACGAGCCGCCATCTACTAGGAGTTGCCATGGCGACAATCGTGCGGGACTGACGTGGTCTGTATCTCGTTGAAGTTCCCCATACAGTCGGCCGTACTCTGTTCGATTGTCACTATCGACCGGGCAAGCGCAGACGCTAAGTACGACGCTGCCGTTGACGGTGATTCGCGACGTTGATTCGGTTGCCGCACAACGCCGGCATGCAGTATCGGCGTCGCCCTCCCCTGCTCGTATCGACAAACACCCCGTTGCACGTCGGCGATGCGCATGGACGGAATCGTTCGTACCCCAATGTGCGCAGAGTCCCCAGCAACGAGTATCCGATCAACAACGTGAGTTCACCCGCGAGATCGATTGTGTTGTCCGGTACTGCATTCCACCGATAGCCGTTCTGGGAATCTGGCGTAAGTCGAACGTGATGCGGGACGGCCTGGAGAAGTTGATGAGTGCGATCGACTAGTTCGCCGGCAGTCGGAGCATCGAGAACCGAACGAATTTCCTCTCTGAGCCCCTGAACGTCCGCAAGTTCACCGCTGGTCGGCCCGCGTCCGTTGCGGAGTGCGTCCGGCGAGAGTCCGTGTTCACTCAGTAGATCCTGAAGCGTCTGGGAGTCTGGCAACGCGTCACCAGCCTCCACCCACACTCGGGGTGAGGTGTTGACCAGGTCCGTCGCAAACGACGCACCGGCGACGTAATCGTCTAAAACTACTTGCATCCCTTACCTCCCTGCTTTACCGTAATTGAATAACCTAACTTTACACCTTACGGAGGCGGCGGGATGGAACACTGCGCAGACCACGGACTGCCCGAGATACTCCTCGACACCCACAACCGATTACGCCGCGCCGGCACCGTGGCGTCGGGGACACCCGTCGTTGCAGCCGATCTCTACTGGTCGATCGGAGCGCTCGCCCAATGCCTGACCGCGATGGACGAGGTCATTTCACAACTGGGAATCAACGCCCGAAAGCAGTTGCGAGCTGGAAAGTTCGATGTCGAGAGCGGACCGTTCGAAGGACAACCCGACGCTGCCCTGCTCACCGCAGTTCTTGCGCTCGCCCGAGCATCGAGCAGTTGTGAACCAGTTCAGACGGCAATCGGCAATGCCCAGATCGCGGTGAGCGATCTCGTCGTCTCAAGGCCCACCAGCGCTTGACGCCCGCGCTCGCAGCCTGTCCCAATAGAGACTGTATGGTTGGTTTTCAGGCAGCCATCGAGAGCATCGACCAGCAGGAACCGGGTTATCACTGTGAGTGCAGGAACATCGACAATCTACGAGGACCGAACCGTCCGGATCGACGATCAGGGCGTCACGATCCGCCACTACTACTTTCCGTTTGTCAGCAAGTTCGTCCTGTACTCGCAGATCGAATCCGTCGACCTCGGAGTCATGTCATGGCTGAGCGGACGCCTACGAATCTGGGGAACAACAGATTTCAGCTCGTGGTACAGCCTGGATCTTTCACGCCCGTGGAAGGAGACCGCGGTGGTACTCACTCTCGCCGGCCACGGATCGCCTTCGTTCAGCCCCAAGGACGCCGATCGCGTCGAGACCGAAATCCGCAGTCGCATCGGATCACACGCCGCGAACTGACTAGCGGAACTCGGATTCGACGGTGACGATCTCACTCCAGTCGGTTCGATCGAACAACCGCGCCAGCGCAGTGAACAGAACTTCCGGGTCGACGACGCTCTCGGGTGAGTGCACACCGATCCGATCCGAAATCGTTCCGTCGGCGAGCCGGGACACCACCTGAGCAAGGCCGAGCGCCAAGGGGATTCCGGTTGCACCGGCCATGTCCGACAGCAACTCCGACACCGGTGAATCGTCTGCAATCCGGGCCACGACGCGCATCGCTCTTCCGTCGAACATTCCTGTCGCCGAGGCGAAGAACAACGGCAGGGATCCGTGGCCGGCGCGCGTGAGCATTCGAGGCGCAGCACGGATCATCCGTCCGAGCGAAGGCTTGCCCAATTCTTCGGCGGCCGAGTCGAGATCGATTCTCCCCTTGTCGATGTCGGCGCGGAGAACGTCGAGAAACGCCACGGTTTCCGGTGTGATGACCATCAGATTTGCCGAATGCCCCGCAGGATTGATGGTCCGATGAAACATCACCGGCTCCGGATGCCCGACCACGTAAGCGTTCCCCCGACGTCCGCCGGGCAGTTCGAGTGCGATGGAACGCAACGGTTCTTCGTTGACGATTCGCCCCGCACGAACCACCGGAACCTGGCCGCTGATCTGTTGCATCCAGTGAACGGCGGCTGCACTCAATGTGTCCACCGACTCGTCCTCGCCCTCGACATCAACCGGCCAGGCTGTATACAGATCGTCGACCACGTCCAATCGCGAGACTGCCATCGCGGCCAGGAGGTTACTCATCCCGGGACTTGCGCCCATGCCGACTACCGCACAGATTCCGGCTCCCCTCGCGGCACAGTCCAGTTCCAGCATGTCGACGGCCGGCTCCCAGTCGTCGCAGATGTCGAGATAGTGAGTCCCGGTCTCGATCGCTGCCTGGAGAATGCCGACGCCGAAACGGAAGAACGGTCCGACCGTATTGACGACCACGTCTGCGCCGTCAAGCAATTCACGTAGCGTGCGACCGTCCGTGACGTCGATGCTGCGCGCCTCGACTTCCGCTGACGCCTGCGCCAGTTCAACTGAAAGACGCTTCGCAGCATCGATATCGCGATCCGCGACTACTACCTTGCCGATTCCCGGCAATGTTGCGGCCAGACGAACTGCTGCCGAGCCCATGGCACCGGCACCACCCAGTGCGACAACCGTGATTCCGTCAGCCATGAATTCCCTCCAAAAATGCAGTCTGATCCGCTAGATAGCCGGGAGCGAAGATCGAACGGGGAGCAAGAACGGCCACCAGAGCCGACATCAATTCCGAGTCTTCGAGGTCCTTCTCCACAATCGAGTGAGTGGCGTCGGGGTACTTCTTGACCACCAGTTGCCCTGGCGAGTCGAGTAATTCGCGGTACACCCTTTCGGTATCAGCCACGTCGACGTTGACGTCTTGTCCGCCGATGATCAAGAGCACCGGAACCTTCACGGTTTCGAGATCGGCTCGCGCATCCGAGAGGTAGTTCTTTCGGATGAAGTTCCACCGGTCTTCGGTGAGACCGTCGGCCTCGCCGGAGGCCACGAGATCGTCGAACGATGCATCACGGGCCAACTGATCCAAGTTCTTCGCACGATCGACCCGCGCTTTCTCGAACTCGTCGGCCGACGCATTTCTCTCGGAAAGTTCGGCTAGGGTATTGAATTCGCCTTGTTGGAGCCAGTTGATCGCGGGACCCACGGCAATGACGAACGCTACGTCCGGGTCGAGGTTCACCACCTTGGGCATCACCCACCCTGCCTGGCTTGCACCCCACAGACCGATCCGAGACGGATCGATATCCGAACGTCCCCGCGCCCACTCGATTGCCGCTTCCGTTTCTGCCGCGCGATCGTCCATGCTCTGGTCGAGCCAATTGCCCGGTGCCCCATTCACCCCCGGCTTGTCCCAGGAGAGTGACGCGTACCCCGCCTTTGCGAACGCCTCCCACACCGGTCGATAGAACGTCTCATGTGTTGCATCGACCGGGCCGTCTCCGTGGACGAAAACCACGAGCCCGAAGGGACCGTCACCGTGTTCGGGCAGTGCAAGGACTCCCTGGAGCGGCACCGATCCCCCGGTGATCGTCACTTTTTCCTCACGGATGTCATAGGTGTTCTGGTACAGCGTCCAGCCCACCAGAGTCGCGATCAGAACAACGACCACCGCCAGGGAAGTAACCATCCACCTGCGTAAACGAGGCTTACTCTTGCCCTCGCTCATCGATTCCGCTGCCATCTTCCCGCCCTAACGTACGAATTTGAAACGATCGTATTGCATTCGATAGTACAGTTGTGGGCGAAGATGTCGAGAAGCGAGGAAAGGACATGGCGATGACCGACAGGGACGTCGATGTACCCACGAGGATCTTGATCGAGGGACTACTGCGCACGGACGGAACTGTCGACGGGCACACCCTCTATGCCACCGCCGACGCCCTCGGCAAAACTGATCAACAGGTTCGGCTGTGCATCAAGCGGTTGGTCACCGAGGGGAAGTTCACTCAGGAAGGTCGCGGGCGACAGGCCACGCTACGAGCAACGCCGAAAGCCCTGCGCGAGATGGAACCCGACGTCGAATTCGTTCGGCTGGCCTATCGACAAGACCGCGACACTGTGACGCCGTGGGACGGGTACTGGCACCTGGCCGGATTCGCAATTCCGGAGTCGTCACGGAAAGGGCGAGATGCGCTGCGCACCAGGGTCGTTTACCTCGGCGGCGCGCTCGTCCAGGGCGGTCTGTACGTCTCGCCGCACGCCTGGGAACCGTATATTCGCGATGCGGCCGCCGAACTCGACGTCGAACAGCACCTGTCTTCTCTCACCACTCGAGATCTGAAAGTGGGCACTCTCGAAGACCCCGTGAAGATTGCCGCGCAGTTGTGGCCACTGGACCAGATCGCTGACGGATACGAACGGCTACTCGACGTAGCGACCGCACGCCTACACAAACTGCAGAACAGTCCGGGTACCGATGCTGTCACGATGACCATCGAACTCGCGGCGGAATTCACGCGAGCCATGGAACCGGATCCGCTGTTGCCGCCGGAACTACTGCCCACCAACTGGATCGGCACGAGGGCTCGGTCGATCACTGCGCAGTGCTGGACGCTTCTGGCACAGGTGGACGGTGCCGACGAATTACCGTCGCTGTTCCACCTGTACGCAGATGCAATCGGTGACGATCAGGACGCAAGCGTGCGCTGACGGGGCGGCAGTCCGAAACGCCCGAGAACCTCGTCGACTGCGGTGGACGGTGTGACAAGTCCGCGATCCTGAAGCCACGGAATGGTGCTGTCCACCAGATGCTCGAGCGCGCGAGGCAATGCGAGAGGCAGCAACGTAACGCCGTCGGCGACCTCCGCAGCTCGGATATCGGCGATCAAACTGCCGAGACCGGAAGGCGTTCCGACGTAATGAAGCGAAACGGGAACCCGCGGCGAGGTCAACGCGCTGTCCAACTGCGCAAGCTCCTTACGAGCGGAGCGAGCCTCCGGCGCGATCAGAATCTCGAGATCGACCAGCACTGCGACGCTGTCGGGATCGCGTCCTTCTTCGGCGACGGCAGCGCGTATCCGTGCGCGTTCGAGCTGTGCCTCACGCAGATCCGCAGCGCGAATCCGAACCACATTGGTAGGGAATGAAGCCAAATCGAGAGCCTTTTCACCCTCGGTGAGGTCCACCCAGTAGTCGCCGCCGATGATGGGCAGGTTGCCGGGTGCGCCCTCAGCGGCCGGATGGTGACCGGATCCGGTCAACTCGACCGCTACGTGCAGAGAATGCGAAGCGAGTGAAGACATGTGAGACCTCCGAAAATCAGAAAAGTATGGGATGAGCGAGACGAATCGTCAGCTCGAACACATTCCTGAAGAGGTGCGGCACAGATCGACATGGCGACGGCACCACTGACCGAGAGTGATGCTCACTCTCGAAGGGGTGGCGGGAAAATCCGCTGGTGCCATGGCTGCCATGCTAGTTGTCCGTTCGAGTTTTCGGGGACCGAGCTCAGCTCAGACGCACTCGGCTGCGCCGGCATTGTCGTCTGCGGCTCCGAGGAAGGGGCGGGTCTCGGGCACAGGGTTCCACGCACCTGCCGTCTTCGCGTACTTCCAATCACGCTGATTCGAAACCAGGATGTTCACGGCGTCGACCAACCGCGTCACGTCGTCCGAGCTGCTACCGAGGCCGAGGCTGGCGCGAACTGCACCGCCGGAAAGGCCGAGGCGCGCGAGAACCGGATGTGCGCAGAAGCGACCGTCGCGAACTCCGATGCCGTGCTCGGCGGAGAGGAATGCGGCGATCTCGCCCGCTTCGAATCCGTCGACGGTGAAGGTGACGATTCCGACGGCGTCGGGAGCGTCGTTCCACAGTCGCACGAGTGAGACGCCCTCGATGGCGGACAAGCCGTCAGTGAGCTGGGCGGTGAGCGCCTTCTCATGCTCGGCGATCACGTCGAAGTCCAGGGCGTGCAGGGTTTCGCAGGCGGTCGCGATGGCTGCCGCACCGAGCACGTTGGGGGAACCCGCCTCGTGGCGTGCGGGCGCGCAAGCCCACTCGGTGGATTCGACGGTCACCTCACGCACGGCGCCGCCGCCGGCGAGGTACGGCTGAGCTTCGTCGAGCCAGTCACGGCGGCCGACGAGAACGCCGGCGCCGAAGGGCGCGTACAGCTTGTGGCCCGAGAACGCTACGTAGTCGACGCCGCATTCCTGCAGGTCGATGCGACGGTGGGGAGCCAACTGAGCAGCGTCGACGAGGATACGTGCGCCGCAACGGTGAGCGATGTCAGCCAAACGTGCAATCGGCAGGATCTCACCGGTCACGTTGGAGGCCCCGGTGATTGCGAGCAGCGCGGCAGGCTTGGTGCACAGTTCACCGATCAGACGCTCGATCGTTTCTTCGATGGTGTCTGCGGCGGTGACGATACGAGCGTCGTTCCACGGCAACAGGTTTGCGTGATGCTCGACGTCGAGGACGACGGTGCTGCCGGGGACGCACTGCGCAAGCAGGTTCAGCGAATCGGTGGTGTTCCGGGTGAAGACGACAACCTGATCGTCGGCACAGTTCACGAAACGAGCAACGGATTCACGAGCGTTCTCGTAGGTGAGCGTGGAGATCCGGGACGCATAGCCGGCACCGCGGTGGACGCTGGCGTATGTCGGCAGCAACTCGGCGATACGGTCGGTGACCTGGGCCAATGCCGGCGCACTCGCGGCGTAGTCGAAGTTGGCGTAGGAGCATTCGCCACCCTGAACCAATGGAACCTGCAGGTCGGAACCCGAAACCTTGGCAATCGCGGTGGTGCAGCAGGTGTCGGCACTCAATACAGCAGTCATCGAAGACAATCCTCACGTTCAAGGACTCGTTCGTCGGGAGATGGCCCCGGAAGAGTCCGCGCTTGCCGCATTCGTTTTCGAACGCAGCCGGGTCGTCACCCGGAGCACCCCACCGCGGAGGAGGGTTGCCGACCAGCAAGCCGGGGCTGAACACTGGTACTCGTGACCTGGCAACGAGGATGGCAGGAACCTCCCGTGCTTGTCAAGACGAAGCCGCGAAGATCTCCGTCAGGGCGCGATGGTCCGGCAAGCAAGGTGGAGCGCGAGTCTCGTTTCCGGATCTGCGAGATCCACCGAGAGAAGGCGCTGAATTCTATCGATCCGACTCGATACGGTGTTGCGGTGCAACCCCATTCGGGTTGCGGTGTGAGCCAGAGACGATTCTTCGTCGAGGTACGTCGACAGAGTCTCGAGCAACTCTCCATTGGAATCGCGTAGCGGTGCGAGCAATGCGGCGGCCGCAGGCTGGAAGGTGTCGGTTCGCGTCCACGCCAGCAGCAACTGCGCCAGCCCGAGGCGGTCCACGTGCAGGAATCGA
Source organism: Rhodococcus sp. T9N (assembly GCF_024436645.1). NCBI lineage: Bacteria > Bacillati > Actinomycetota > Actinomycetes > Mycobacteriales > Nocardiaceae > Rhodococcus > Rhodococcus sp. T9N. The sequence continues at coordinate 15,343 of NZ_JAMSKS010000033.1, forward strand.
CCTGTTTGAGATCGGGAACCGGCGAGCCGAGCGGCATCCCCGGCCTCCGACAGGGACGAACCGATTCCAGCCGGACCGTCGTGTGCGCGTCCCACACCTACCCAGGTCTCCATCGTGGGTTCCAACCTGGCCTGAGCTGCACGGATGCACTCGGCGATCCTGGTGATCGCCTCCGGTCGCGGCTCGCCTGGCAGAGTCGTCCACGCCGCCCAGCCGTCAGCCTGTTCCACGACATTGGCGTCGATTCCCTCGGCGGCGAGAGCATCTGCAACCTCGCTGCGTCTTGCCACCAGGTCGACCTCACCGACCGCCAGGACTTTGATGCCGATGTGCCATCCGTCCAGCATCCAACCCGCGTCGAGTGCGCGCCGGAGCAGTCCGGGTGTGGCGTCTGCTGACGTGTCGATCAGTTCACCGAGCAACGCGCTACGCCGGCGCGCTTCACGCTCGTCGACCATGCGCGCAACGGCCAGTCGGTGCCCGGCAGCCAACGAGGCCACGTCGAGAACCACTGAGAGAGAAGCCTCTTCGACGCTTTGACGCACCGGGAGTAGCACCGCCAGCCAGGGCTCTCGGGCTGCGCCGGACATCACCGGGCACGCAATCAGGACCCCGCCGGAGTCCAATTCGACCGTGGTGGGCGCCCCGCGACCCGACAACATACCGGCGGCTGCTCGATCAGTGTCTGACAACAGGTCTGCGCCGGTCATCGGACGTCCGGACGAGTCCAGGAGAAAGAATGAACGCTGAAAAGTGTTCAGTAGCACCGACAGAAGATTTTCGACGCTTCCTCCGGCTCGTTGGCCCGCGTGTGTCGCCCGCAGTACTGCGTCGGCCATCACCGCCCGCGAATTCGAGAGAAGATCACGAAGATCCACGCTGAACTGCCACGGGTCGGATACTCCGAGCACCACCAGTCCGAGCCGATCGGCAAGCAACGAGAGATTCGCATCCTCCGCCGCAGTGCTGTGCACAGCGACCACCTGGCAGCCGGTCGCCGCTGTGCGCCGAAGGAGAGCGTCGAATCTCCACTCCCCGATGTCGATACGATCGAGAATCACCAGAACTGATCCTGAACTCGCCGCATCCGACACGGCCTCGGCCGACTGTGCCGATTCCCCGGTGAGCGCTCCCACTGTCGTCACGACGGGATCACCCTCCCCGGCAAGTCGATACAGCCCGACAAAGGCCGGGTTGTTCAGCAACGCCGAAACACTCGCGCTCATCGCGCCTCCATCAGCACTGCGTCGTGGTCGATCCCGAATGCCCGCGGGCCGACAACTTTCAATCTGCCCACTTCTTCCGCCCACCACTGTGGACCGGGAAGAACCAACACGGCCACATCGTGCCCCTGGTGCACGGATTCACACGAGACGAAGGCGCCGGTCCGCACGTCGAGCAACGTCACGATGTCCGGGCACGTTGCAATCATCTCGCCGTCCAACGCGACGGTCAGGAACTCACTCTCGAATTCGACTCGTATCACCGCGGAATCGTGTTCGAGAATCACGCTGCCCCGACGATCGCCGGTGTCCGGACGACTACGACGGACCGCACGCACCCGGCCAGTCCCCATTACCAGGGCCCCGGAGCTCTCCGCGATCTCCTGCCAACTGCCCAGGGCCCCGATGTGCTGACCCAGTTCGTGTGCTCGGGAGAGAGTTCCCGGAATGCACGCCTCCTGCACCGTCCGCGCATCGATCGACGCGATCGCCAGAGCGCCCCAACCGCTGGTTCTCCCGATCAACGACCGCACTGCTACCTCGGCGCCGAGCACATCCACTCCGTCGACGACGGTAATGAGGCCGCCGGGCTGGGCGAGTGTGACCGGGCACAATTCCAACCCGGCTGCGGCGAGAGAGAAGTGATCGAGCCGCGGCATCGCTCGACCCAGCAGGTCCGCGTCGACCACGGGAATTCCCAACGCCAACGCCGCCGCAATTCCGGAGAGAGCGTTGAGCCCACCGCCTTCGAAAGTCATCACCGCGGTCGGACGCTTCCCGGTCCAGCGCGTCAAAGCTGCTGCAGTATCTGCAAACTCACGCCCGGAGGGCAATTGCTCCTCCAAGGCCAGGGCCGATCCGACGATTCCCACCGGCATCACCAATGCCTCCTCCGGCAACTGGTCCGGCGCGATGACCTCCACCGAAGTAGACGTCATCAGTGGACGCAGCATTTCCACGAACAGGCGTGGATCGCCGCCCCCGCCGCAGCCCAGGACCACCGCCCCCGCTGCGATCGCGTCGAGGTCGGCCTCCCGGACCGCGTGCAGCCTGCTCACGGCTCGCTATTCTGCCAGTACAGGTTGCTCGAGTGTCTCCACCGGCAGGAACGGGCGATCGAGCCCGAAGCTAGCCGGGCCGAAGACCGCCAGTGCCTCCGGGGTTCTCATGATGGGTGGGGTCGCGATCCCGATGACCGCAACGCGCTGCCCGTACCGCAAGCCCTCGGTGGTGATGGGTTCGGCGGTATCGGCCTCGACGATGCAGATCAGGTCTGGCACGATCGCCACCATCACTCCGGATTGGACGGCGATCAGATTTTCGTTCTGGAACTGAACTTCCAGCTCTTCGTCTCCGACGCCGGCGATCCGCACCGAACCGCGAGCGAACCCCTCATCGGTTCGCCGGTCGACATCGATCACCCTGCCGTGAAAGAGAACTCGCCCGTATCCGTAGAGCGTGTCGGCGAGACTGTCGACAAGCGCCTGCACCGGGTCCACCCGCTGCTCACGTGAAAGTCTGATGGACCGGCCGATGGTCAGGGCCAACGACAGAGTCCGTGGGATCGCCGTCCGCTTCACATCTGCACCCGTCATCGAGTACTGCGCGATGTGCGCCATCCCACCGAACCTCGACGTCACCCCGCGGGCGAGGCCCTCCAATCTGCTGTTGTCGCTGCGGGTGTCGAAGATCGCCACCTCGTCGTGCTCGTTCGCCATGGCGAGCGGACTCGCCGAAATCCCGTACACCGAGAAGGTTTCCATCTCGAGCTGAGGAAAGGCTCGTCCCATCCCGTCGGCGTCGACAACCGGCAGTCCGCGCCGCGCTGCCACCAGCAACGGAATCATCGAATTGATCCCGCCGCACTCCATCGGCATCGTGGCATCTGCAGTTCGCCCCGTGTGCTTCTCCAATGTGATCAGCGCCAGCTCGGGTTCGGTTCCGCGCGGCATCTTCTCGACCACGACGGTCGGTGCACCCATCTGCGCGACGGGGATCACCCACGCGTCGTCGTCGAGCTCCTCCGGATCCAGAATCGTGATTTCACCGGCCTCACCGAGCGCCTGCGTGACCAACATCTTGCCGACGAACGGATCTCCCCCGCCGCCGGTGCCCAACAAGGCTGCGCCCCTGGCGAGGTCGTCGAGATCCGCCGTTCGTAGTGTCCAACTCATCGTGAGCCCTCCTGACCGGTGGAGACCAAACCACTGTGAAGTGCCAAGTCACCGACTGCCTTCACTCGAATACGTGTTGCGTTGCCCGGCAGATACGGAATCGGGACCTCGTCGAACTCCACGATCTGCACCGACTCGGGCCGTGCGCCTGCGGCGACTGCCCGATCGATCGCCTCCTGGCGAGCATCGTCGGCAAAAACCTGCCGGTGCCCGTCCCGCACCGCTTCGACTCGATCTACCTCACCACTGACCTGCGCGATCGCAGCGCCGATCGCATTGGCAACATCGAAGCGCTCAGGACGAATCACCGTTCCCAGGCCCGGGAGTTCACGCTCCAGCAGTACCGATCCCCCGCCAACCGCCACAACGGGAAGTGGATCCGACGTGGTCCGCATCTGTTCCACGGCGTCGGCGACTCGGCGCGAGATCCGGTCGAGTGCCGTCGACACCAGGCCGCGGTCGAGGTGCGCCACCGCACTGCGATCTCCGACGTCGGCCAAGCCTGCCGCGACGGCTATGTCGGTGGCCGTCAACGTGTCACCGCCGAATACGAGTGCCCGTGAACCCAATTCGTATCCCACAGATTCGGGTCCGACTGTGAGTCCGTCTGCATCCACCAGCGAACCACCACCGATACCGATCGAGAAGACGTCCGGCATACGGAAATTGGTCCGTACCCCGGCGACCGTCACCTCCGTGGTGGCTTCTCGCGGGAAACCGTTGGTCAATACGCCCACGTCGGTAGTGGTACCTCCGATGTCGATCACCGCACAGCTGGCCAGACCGGACAGCACAGCGGCGCCTCGCATGGAGTTGGTCGGCCCCGAAGCGAAAGTCGCCACCGGATAACGCCTCGCGTACTCGATGTCCATCAAGGTTCCGTCGTTCTGGCTCAGGTACAGCGGCGCGACAATGCCGTGCTCGACCAAAGATCGGGCAAGACCGTCGACGATGTGATCGGCGAGCTCGCGCAGCGCAGCATTGATGATGGTCGCGTTCTCCCGCTGAAGTAGACCCACTCGACCGATCTCGTGCGAGAGCGAAATTGCGACGTCCGGGCCGAGTTCCTCACGCACGATCTCCGCGGCGGCCGCTTCGCATTCGAGATTGACCGGAGAGAACACCGAAGATATTGCGACCGAACGAGTACCGCTGCGAGCCATATCGGCGGCATGGCGGCGAATCTCGTCGGGGTCCAGCGACGAAATACGACGACCGTCGAACTCGTGCCCACCGTGAGCGAGGTAGCGCCTTCCTTGCACAGCGGAGACCAGGTCTCGCGGCCACCCCACCATCGGCGGAAGCGCCGCGGTCGCCGGAAGCCCCAATCGCAGAGCCGCTGTCGGTGCAAGTCCGCGTTGCTCGATGAGAGCGTTGAGAAAGTGCGTCGTGCCGATCATCACTGCTTGAACAGCGCTGGGAGAGAACGAGTACTGCTGCTGCAGCGCCGTCAGAGCTCCGCCGATTCCGCCGGTGATGTCCTTGCTGGTCGAGTGTTTGACATGCCCGATGACGGTGGTCCCGTCCATCAGGACCGCATCGGTGTTCGTACCACCGACGTCGATTCCGATTCGCATCGCGAACTCCCTTCTACAGTGTGTGCCGTGCTAGTGCGTGAGCGCAGATTTTCCCGAAGTCTCTTGCGGCGCTTCGGTGGCGGTGCGTCCGACTCCGCGAATCAGGCCGAGTCGACCCGCGACGACGTAGAGAACGAAGGCCGAGGCCACCGCGTTGATCGACGGCAGGCCGAAGGTGCTGTAATGACCGATCAGCGCCGAGACGATCCAGATCACCAGCGTGGCCGGTACCCAAGTGGGTGCCGAGTTCGGGAGGGTACCCGCAGCTCGACTCTCCTCCAGATCCTTGCGCCATGTCTTGACGATGAAGTATTCCGCCACCATGATCCCGGCGATCGGCGGGAATCCGACGCCCAACAGGATCAGGAAGTCGGTGAACGAGTTGAGGATTCCGGCAGCCGCGAGGACCGAACCGGTGATGCCGACCACAGCGGTGACGACGGCGCGATTGATCCGTCGACCGAACACGACGTCGATGAAGTTCACGACGCCGAGCCCCGAGCTGTACAGGTTCCAGTCGTTGATCTTGAAGGTGCCGAGAACGATGATCAGAACGCCGACCCAACCGACCGACGAGAGAATGATCGTGGCGATGTCGGAACTGCGAACGGCATGGGCAAGAAGAACACCGGTCAGCCCGATCACGTATTCGCCCAACGTTATTCCGACGAGCGTCTGCTTCACGACATCGCCTGCCGTGCGGTTGAAGCGCGTCATGTCAGGTGTGATCACTGCTCCGGCAATGAAACCGCCTGCGACGATGGTAGTTCCGGCGAGGAAGCTGAGCTCCGGCCCGGCTGGAGCAGATGTCATCAGATCTGACAGCGAGTGATTACGCAGTTCGGCGACGACGGCCCAACCGACCAGGATCAGGAACAGCGGAACGGTGATGTTGGCGATCAGTTGCATGGATCCGAACCCGCGAAGGACTATCGCGGTAATCAGGAGACCGAAGGCCAAAGCCCACGCCCACTGCGGCAGAAACGGCATGATTCCGTGCAAACCTGATGCAGAGACAGCAGATTGAATGCCGAACCAACCGATCAGGCTGACCCCGATCACCAAACCGATCACCGCGGAACCTGCGTGCCCGAATCCACACCAGCGTGCGACCACCGATGTGTTGAGCCCTTCACGAACCCCGATGATGCCGATGAAAATACAGACGACCTCGAGAATCACCGCCCCGACTGTCAATGCCCAGAAGGCATTCCAGAACGTCATACCGTAGCCGAGCGTCGCACCGAGCAAGAACTGTGCGAGTGCCGATACCTGACCGAATCGCTGTACTGCCACCGAGAACCACGAATATCGTGCTTCGTCGGGAACGCGGGTGAGCGCGTAGTCGTCACCGTCGGACACTTCACCGCCGGCGGCGGTCGCTGACGTGTTTTTCATGACGGACTCCTCGAATAGTTGGGAAGTGTTCTCGGAGAAGACGGTACGAATGTGGCAGGGGTCACGCCTATGGGCGAATTGGCGTTTCTTCGTGTTACGACAATGCATTTCGCACAGTCGTCATTTCACACAGTCGCCAAATGGCACGGGTCTAACGCAACGCGTACCCGCCGTCGGGGTACAGCGTGGAACCCGTTGTGTACGTGTTGGTGAAGAGATAGAACACCGCTTGTGCAATCTCGTCTTCGTTCCCGACGCGGCCGAGCACGTTGTTCTCGGCACTCCAGGTGAACGCGGCCTCCCGAACCTCCGCCGGGCGCTGAGCCCACAGATGCCCGTCGATGGTTCCGGGAGCGACAGTGTTGACGCGGATCGGCGACAGTTCGACCGCCAGCCCCCGCCCGAGCCCCTCGATTGCCGCGTTGGCTGCAACGTATGCCGCGGCAGCTGCGGGTGGCCGCACACTGGCAGCGCCGGACATGAGGACCACCGATGCGGTGGGTGTCAGCTTGTCGAGCGCAGCGTGCACGACGCGGTACTGCCCCCAGAACTTGGAGGTGAACGGCGACGCCGCTTCCTCGACGCTCTGTTCACGGAACGAGCCGACCTGGTAATCGGCAGCCGTGGTGAAGAGCGCATCGACGCTGGGGATGTTGGTGAAGAACGCTTTCACCGAGTCGTCGTCGGAGGTGTCGACGGTGAACCAGTGCGCCGCCTCACCCAGCTGCGCGGCCGCTGCTTCGAGCTTGGATGCGGTTCGGCCGCCGAGAACTACCTGCGCACCGGCGTCGACGGCAAGCTGCGCCACTCGCAGCCCGATGCCTGTTCCGCCGCCGATCAGTACGACGGTCTTGCCTGAGAGAGGAGAAGGTGTCGTTGTCATGCAGCGACTGTAGGGCTCACCGAATTGTCCCGACATGTGCAGAACGCACAGATTTCACTACGGCACAGTGCTAAGTATCGAGACTTAGCTGTTAGAGGACACCGCCCCCGGGGATCTCGCTTGACGACGTTTGCTGCGTCGAAACTGCCTTCACATGTACTCCTCCTTCGAGTTCGCCTGTAACAAAACAACTCCCACGACCGAAAATGTCGGTGAACCACAACAGCGAAGGGAAGTAACGACTATGGGATCAGCAGACGTCATGGCCTGGCTCGCCGAGGGTTACCTCGCCGGCGATCCGATTCGCTATCCGCTCTACGTCGGATCGATGTTCCTCGCGATGCCGTTCCAACTGATCGGCGTAATTCTGGGTCACCCCTTCTGAATCGTCACATCAGGCCAGGGCGGACGACGTAGAACGGCCAGAGTTGCGATCACTGCGGCTGCCAACCCGATGAACTCCCCCATCAAAGCCGCCCTGGTGTGATCGACGGCCGGTGACCACGACGGCTCACCCTCGTGGATCGAGAACACTCCCACTGGCACCGGTATCGGGTCGCGGCGCCACCGCCGGTGTAGACGCGAAACCGTGATGATCGTCGATCCGTCGCTGGTCTGGTGCGGTTCTCCGAAGATCGTCGAGGTCCCTGATTCCCCTCGAAATCGCTCCACCGCATCACGAATCTCCATGATCTCCATCGTCGCATCGAAACAGCAGCCCTGTGCGAGTATCGACCGATGGCCGAGTGGTGGGTACCGAGCAGGCGCGTCGAGCGATGGGGCCAGACGATTGGCCTCGTCCTGCTCGTAGTCGTAGTCGGTCCGAGCACCATCCATACAGTGGCCACGGAACCGACAACCGGTAATTGGGTTCGCCTGGCAATCTGGCTTTTCGCGACGGCCGGATTTGCCTACGGAACCGTCCAGGCCTGGCGAAACAGGAACAAACCTCAGTCGGTGTGGTGGGAAGGGACAACTGCCCCCACCGAAATCCCTGCCGACGACGTCCGTAGCGCACTCGCGTCGACTGACGACCGTATTCCGGCAATCAAGGCACTACGCGAACTGCATCCGGGCTTGGGTCTGAAGGATGCGATGGATCTGATCGACGCTCAGCGGGGCGAACAGGGCCCGCATCACTGATAGTTGCGACCATCACAATCACAGTTAGGTATCGACACCTGACCGCCACGATCGGGCAAGCACACCAGGAGTTAACCACCTGACAGACAGGCTGTTTCGCCGAGTTTGACAAATGTGGTCAATCGGTGAGCGTCGACTCGACCGATTCAACTCACCGTACCAATCGAATTCGCCGTTCAGCATTCCACTCATGGCCCAATGCCACTATTACCCAACGATTTACAACCGGAACTACGGTATCCAGTGAGAACTTTCGCGACAGTGCAGCATCTTTCGTCCAGTTGAGTTGACCGAAACTTGACGTTACGTTGAATTTCAAAGCAATAGCCCGGTCTTGACCTGCGATGGTGTGAGCGCAACGCCCACCTACGCGTGACACGTGGCTGCCCGTATGGGCGCTGTGAATGCCTGAACGTTCGAGGAGTGGAATGACTGCGGTCAAAACTGCGTGGCGTGAACTACGGAAACCCGTGTTCATCCCCGCGTCGATAGTGATCTTTGCCCTGATCGCCTTTGCCGTGATCTATGCGGGAACCGCTGCGGATGCTTTCGAAACTCTCAACAACGTGATCAGCGACGGCGTCGGCTGGTGGTACATCCTCTCGGCTACCGGTTTCGTGATCTTTGCGCTGTACTGCGGAATCAGCCGCATCGGCAACATCCGATTGGGGCGCGACGACGAGCAACCCGAGTTCGGCATGCTCTCGTGGTTCGCGATGCTCTTCAGCGCCGGCATGGGCATCGGGCTCGTGTTCTACGGAGTAGCCGAACCACTTTCGCACTACGTGACCCCACCTGTCGCCGGGCAGATCGCCGGATCCACGGACGCCGCAGCCAATCAAGCAATGGAACTGACGCTGTTCCACTGGGGCCTTCATGCATGGGCGATCTACGTCGTCGTCGGCCTTGGTCTGGCGTACATGACCTACCGCAAGGGTCGTCCGCTCTCGATCCGTTGGTTGCTCGAGCCGCTCCTCGGACGGGCTCGCATCGAAGGAAAGATCGGCCACGCCATCGACGTCGTCGCCATCGTCGGCACGCTGTTCGGTGTCGCGACGTCGCTGGGCTTCGGTGTCCAGCAGATCTCGGCCGGCCTCGACTACCTCGGCTGGGTGGAGACCGACAACTGGTTGGTCATCACCATCATCGTCATCGTGACGGGCATGGCCACCTTCTCGGTCGTCTCCGGCGTCACCAAGGGCCTCAAGTGGCTCTCCAACATCAACATGATGCTCGCTGCCGCGCTGGCCCTGTTCGTCCTGATTCTGGGACCGACGCTGTTCCTCATGCAGTCGTGGGTGCAGAACCTCGGCGGATACGTCCAGGCCTTGCCCGAACTGATGCTGCGCACGTCCCCGTTCGCCGAAGACGGCTGGCAGGGCGCATGGACCATCTTCTACTGGGGTTGGTGGATGAGCTGGGCACCGTTCGTCGGCATGTTCATCGCGCGCATCTCACGCGGCCGCACCATCCGCGAATTCGTCTTCGGTGTGCTGCTGGCTCCGACGCTGGTTGGTTCGTTGTGGTTCACGATCTTCGGTAACTCCGGCATTCTGCGTCAGCGCAACGAAGGCACGATGCTCGACGCATCCGGCGCAGTGGACACCAACACGTCGCTGTTCACGCTTCTCGACGGACTTCCGCTCGGAACGATTTCGAGTGTTCTCGCGATCGTCGTGATCGTCTTCTTCTTCGTCACGTCCGCGGATTCCGGCTCGATCGTCATCGACATCCTTGCGACCGGTGGCAGCTTGGAGACCTCCAAGATCACGCGTGTCTACTGGACGTTCCTCTCCGGTGCCGCGGCCGCAGTTCTCCTCATCGTGGGTGGCAGTGGATCGCTCACGGCGCTGCAAACCGTTGCCATCGCCACGGCGGTACCGTTCTCGGTCATCATGGTGCTGGCATGTCTGTCGATGCTGAAGGCGTTCCGATACGAGGTCGCTTCGGCACCGCGCTACCTGCGGGTTTCTACAAATACCTCGGCATCGACCGACGTTCCGCAACCCACCGAAAAGCGGCTCCGCGATCTGAAGATCTCGTCGACCTTCGCCGGGCTCACTCCGTCACAAAGCGGGATCATGACGGATCCCTCCGACGCCCACATGCTCGTCGCGGTCCACGAAGTTCCCGCCCATGCGGTCAACATCGACCCGGATACCGGCGCCGTCGACTTCTCCGAGGAATCGAAGGTCGTCGATCCGCTGGGCGGAGAGGTGTTCGACACACCCGAGTTCGCCGACTCGGCAGAAGGCCACGCGCAAGCTGCCAGTACGGACTGACCGGCACGTTCGGCATGTTGCATTAGGCATATCTGTTCACCAACTCGCAAACTTGTCATGAGACTTTCAACTCGACAGTTCGCAGGACTCTAAGTTTCGTGAGTAGAACAGGACCAACGGGTTTGCCACTCCAGTCGCAGTCGGAGACGGAACAATCTTTCGGGATTCCGTCCGTATTCCTACGGTCGGCGCATGCACCTGCGCCGCGCACGCTCATCGACATCGTGCGGGCCTCAGCCGAGGCCAACCCGGAAGCACCTGCCATCGACGACGGCGACACCACACTGTCGTACTCGGAGTTGCTCGACGAGATCGAGCTCGGTGCGCGCTGGCTCGGTGATGCCGGCGTCGGCGCAGGTGACCGCGTCGGAATCAGGATGCCGTCAGGTTCGCGTTCGCTGTACGTCGCGATCCTGTCGATCCTCGCGGCGGGCGCCGCCTACGTTCCCGTCGACGCCGACGATCCGGAAGAGCGCGCCGAGTTGGTGTTCGGCGAGGCGCAGGTAGCGGCGATCATCACCGGCGACGGAATCCAGCCGGGGACGGCGCCGAAGCGGCTCGAACATCCACCGGTTCGCGAACCCGAACCCGAGGACGACGCCTGGATCATCTTCACCTCAGGATCCACGGGCACCCCGAAGGGCGTCGCGGTCACTCACCTCAATGCCGCTGCCTTCGTCGACGCCGAGGCGCGCATGTTCCTCCAGGACGAGCCCATCGGGCCTGGTGACCGCGTCCTCGCGGGACTCTCCGTGGCATTCGACGCGTCCTGCGAGGAGATGTGGCTCGCGTGGCGCCACGGCGCCTGCCTCGTCCCGGCTCCTCGTTCGCTGGTTCGCAGCGGCATGGACCTCGGCCCGTGGCTGGTCTCGCGTGACGTCAGCATCGTCTCCACTGTGCCGACGCTTGCGTCTCTGTGGCCGGCCGAGGCCCTCGAAGCCGTTCGACTCCTGATCTTCGGCGGCGAAGCCTGCCCACCCGAACTGGCCGAACGCCTGGCCGTCGAGGGCCGCGAGGTCTGGAACACTTACGGCCCCACCGAGGCAACCGTCGTCGCCTGCGGCGCACTGATGGACGGCAAGAGCCCCGTCAGCATCGGCCTCCCCCTCGACGGCTGGGACCTTGCCGTCGTCGACGCCCAGAGCAATCCCGTCGCGGTCGGCGAGGTGGGCGAGCTGGTGATCGGCGGCGTCGGCCTCGCCCGTTACCTCGACCCCGCGAAGGACGCCGAGAAGTACGCGTCGATGCCCTCGCTCGGGTGGGAACGCGCCTACCGAAGCGGCGACCTGGTCCGGCTCGAGACCACCGGCCTGATGTTCCAGGGCCGCGCGGACGATCAGGTCAAGCTCGGCGGCAGGCGCATCGAACTCGGTGAGGTCGACAACGCCTTGCAGAACCTGCCGGGTGTGAGCGGCGCTGCCGCAGCCGTGAAGAAGACGGCAGCCGGCAACCAGCTCCTCGTCGGATACATCGCCAGCACGGATCCCGACTTCGATCTCAAGGCCGCTCATGCGCTGCTCAGCGAGCAGCTACCAGCAGCCCTCGTGCCGCGTCTGGCGTTGATGGACGAACTTCCGACGCGTACGTCAGGCAAGGTCGACCGCAATGCGCTGCCGTGGCCGTTGCCCGGCGCCGGTGAAGATGCGGGGGCCGCGTTGGGCCTCGACGGCACCGCTGCCTGGGTTGCCGGCCTGTGGGGATCGATCCTGGGCGCGCAGATCACCGGACTCGACGACGACTTCTTCGAAGTGGGCGGCGGATCCCTCTCTGCGGCTCAGCTGGTAACCGCCCTGCGCGAGCGGTTCCCCGAAGTGACCGTCGCACAGCTCTACGACCACCCACGGTTGGGATCGCTCGCCGAATATCTCGACGAATTGGCACCCACCGAAACTGTGGAGCCGCGCATCGTCGCTCCGACACCCTTGAAGACTCAGCTCGCGCAGATCGCCGTCACCGTTCCGCTCACGACGCTCACCGGACTGCAGTGGGTGACGTGGCTGGCGATCGCGAACAACGTCCTCGGCTGGTTCGTCGACGTCAGCTGGGCGCCCACGGTCTCGTGGTGGTGGATCCTGTTGGCATTCATCCTGTTCATCACACCGATCGGCCGTATGACCATCGCCGTCGTCGGGGCGCGCCTGCTCCTACGCAAGTTGGAGCCAGGAACGTACCCGCGAGGTGGTAGTGAACACCTGCGTCTGTGGATAGCGCTGCGACTCACCGAAGCCAGTGGCGCAGCCAACCTTTCGGGCGCACCGTGGATGCTCTACTACGCCCGCGCCCTCGGCGCCGACATCGGCAGCGGCGTCGATCTCCACACACTTCCTCCCATCACCGGCATGCTCGAACTCGGTGACGGCTGCTCCGTCGAACCCGAAGTCGACCTCTCGGGCCACTGGATCGACGGCGACGTCATCCACATCGGCGAGATCAAGATCGGCGACGGCGCCTCCGTCGGTTCACGCTCGACGCTTCTGCCCGGCGCGCGTATCGGTCGCGACGCCGTCGTCGAACCCGGATCTGCGGTGTTCGGCCGAGTGAAGGCAAACCAGCAGTGGGCCGGCTCCCCCGCCACCAAGGTCGGGAAAGCGAATCATCCTTGGCCGGCCGAACATCCGAAGCGCGCACCCGGCTGGGTGCCGGTATACGGCGTCACCTCGGTCTTCCTGGCCGGTATGCCGATCTTCGCTCTGATGGCCGGAATCGCCTTGATCGGTTGGTGGATCCGCGACACCGACACGCTCGCGAGTGCAGTGCTCCAATCGCTGATCATGCTTCCCGTCGCGACCATCCTGAGTTTGCTCGTCTTCGCAGTCATCACCCTTGTGGCCGTTCGTCTTCTCTCGATCGGGCTGACCCCCGGCTACCACCCTGTCCGCAGCCGCATCGGCTGGCAGGTGTGGGCGACCGAACGCCTGCTCGACTCGGCCAGAACCTTCCTCTTCCCGCTCTACGCGAGCCTGCTGACGCCGGGATGGCTCCGCCTCCTCGGCGCCAAGATCGGCAAGAACGTCGAAGCATCCACCGTGCTCCTCCTTCCCAAGTTCACGACGGTCGCCGACGGCGCATTCCTCGCCGACGACACCATGGTTGCGAGCTACGGCCTCGGCGGCGGCTGGATGCACATCGAACAGGCCAAGATCGGCAAGCGTGCGTTCCTCGGCAACTCCGGTATGACCGCCCCCGGTCGACGCGTCCCCAAGAACGGTCTCGTGGCGGTTCTGTCGGCCACCCCGTCCAAGGCCAAGTCCGGATCATCGTGGCTGGGTAGTCCACCGGTACGTCTGAGAAGGGCTGCCGGGGACACCGACGCCGCCCGCACGTTCAATCCGCCGATGCGACTCAAGATCGCCCGCGGAGTGGTCGAAACCTGCCGACTGATCCCCGTGATGGTCACGTTCGGCATCGGTCTCGGTGTTCTGTTTGCACTCGAAGCACTGGTCGGCGCCGTCGGATTCTGGTTCGCGGCTCTGTTGAGCGGCGTAATTCTGCTCGTCGCCGGAGCAGTGGCGGGCGCGATCACCATCGCCGCCAAGTGGATCGTCGTCGGGCGCATCGCCAAGGTCGAGCATCCGCTGTGGAGTTCGTTCGTCTGGCGCAACGAGGTAGCCGACGCGTTCGTCGAAACCGTCGCGGCGCCGTGGTTCGCTCGCGCAGCGACTGGTACTGCCGTACTGAACATCTTCTTGCGTGGGCTCGGGGCCAAGATCGGCAAGGGCGTTTGGTGTGAGTCGTACTGGCTACCCGAGGCAGATCTTGTGACTTTGGGCGACGGAGCGACAGTGGAACGGGGGTGCGTCGTGCAAACTCATCTCTTCCATGATCGGATCATGTCCATGGACACCGTCACCTTGGGAGCAGGAGCAACGCTGGGACCGCATTGCGTCGCGCTACCCGCAGCCGGCATCGGCGCGGGAGCGACGGTAGGGCCTGCATCTCTGGTGATGCGAGGTGACACCGTTCCGCCCTCCACCCGCTGGCAGGGCAATCCGATTGCACCGTGGGTGGCGTCGTGAAGCCGAACAGAATGCTCGAGGAGCCGCTCGATCCGTACCTGCCACACAACGGCAACCGCGGGTACCGCGTGTCTCGGTACGAACTGGAACTGACGTACAAGGTCTTCAGTAACCGTCTCGCCGGCAAGGCAGTCATCACCGCTGTCACCACCGAGAGCCGATCCAAGTTCAGCTTCGACCTCGCGCAGAACCTGCAGGTGTCCAAGGTGTCCGTCAACGGTGCCCGCGGCACCAAGTACGCGCACTTGAACAACAAGCTGATCATCACGCCGTCTACCAAGATCCCCGCGGGCGGTGCCCTGTCGGTCACCATCGCGTACAGCGGCAACCCCGAGCCGATCAAGAGCCTGTGGGGCGAAGTCGGCTGGGAGGAACTCGACGAAGGAACTTTGGTCGCAAGTCAGCCCAACGGCGCGGCGTCCTGGTTCCCGTGCGACGACCATCCGATTTCCAAAGCGTCGTACCGCGTCTCGATCACCACCGATTCCCCGTTCTATGCCCTCGCCAACGGCAAGCTGATCCGCAAGCAGACCCGTGCGAGTCAGACGACGTGGGTCTACGAGCAGACCGAACCGATGGCAACCTACCTGGCGACGATTCAGATCGGTCAGTACGAGCACCGACAGGTGAGCGCCGGGCCGGTACCGGTCTTCGCCGTTCACCCACCTCGGCTGCGCGCAGCGTTCGACGTCGACTTCGGGCGCCAACCCCAGATGCTGGAGGTCTTCGGAAAGCTGTTCGGCCCGTATCCCTTTGCCGACTACACCGCTGTGGTCACCGACGACGAACTCGAAATCCCCATCGAAGCGCAGGGACTCTCGATCTTCGGAGCCAACCACTGCACGGGTAGGCGCGGTTCCGAACGTCTTGTCGCACACGAGCTTGCCCATCAATGGTTCGGCAACAGCCTCACTCTCGGGCAGTGGTGCGACATCTGGCTACACGAAGGCTTTGCCTGTTACGCGGAGTGGATCTGGTCCGAGAATTCCGGTGGCCCATCCTCGAACCAACTCGCGACCAACGCCTATCAAGGGCTCGGGCGTAAATCTCAGGACTTGATCGTCGCCAATCCCGGGCCTGCCCTGATGTTCGACGATCGAATCTACAAGCGGGGCGCCTTGACTCTGCACGCCCTGCGCGGCGTTCTCGGAGACGAGAAATTCTTCGAACTGATCCGCCAGTGGACCACGAAGCATCGGCACAGCACGGTCAGCACCGAGCAATTCACCGATCTCGCTTCACGTTTCACCGACACCCCACTGCGCCCTCTCTGGGATGCATGGCTGAATCAACGCCCGCTACCTCGGCTTTGACGCTTTCCCCCAGCCGTAGCACCACGCCGAAACATTCCGAATGCGCCGATTATCTTTGTCTTACCTTTACTATAGAGGTGGGCCGAGGGACGACCCCGACAACACAATTCTCAGGGCACGCTTCCTCGACAGGTAGATCGGGGGATCGATGTTCGTTGTATTCACAATATGTTTCGTGATCGGGGTCGTCGCCCTGATCGGAGCCTTTGCCGTCGGCGAGGTTGCAGATCTGGGCGGCGGCCACGCAGACGGGCTGCCATTTCTGAGCCTGACAACCTTGGCCACAGCACTTTTCGGCTTCGGCGCCGGCGGCGTAGCTGCCACTCTCGCGGACGCTCCGACATTGGTAGCGGCGATTGCAGCACTCGCACTCGCCGCCGTTCTCGTTGTCGTCACGCGCGGCCTACTTCTCCCCTACCTCCTTGAGCAACAAGATAATTCGCACATCGGACGAGCTTCGTACTCCGGGCTATTGGGCACGGTCACCCTCACCATTGCAGCCGAAGGTTGGGGAGAAGTCTCGTTCGTCGACGCCGAAGGCAATCGCGTGCAGGCCAAGGCCGTCAGTGCACAGCCGATGGCGCTCACCACCGGCACCACCGTCTACATCGCCGATGTAGACGATCAATACCTTCACGTCGTCACGGTTGACGACGCGATCTAAGGACTCGATACATGCTGCCAATCATCATCATTGCGGTTGTAGTCGCAGTAATCATCTTCATCGTTCTCCCCGCGATCTACGTGAAGAACTACGTCAAGGTCCCGCCGAACGAAGTGGCGGTTTTCACCGGACGAGGCAAGCCGAAAGTCGTCCGCGGCGGAGCCCGGTTCAAGATTCCGGGAATCGAACGCGTCGACATCATGTCGCTCGAGCCGTTCAACGTCAGCATCAATCTCAAGAATGCACTCTCCAACGACGGTGTTCCGGTCAACGTCGAGGCAGTCGGCCTGGTACGAATCGGTTCCGCCGACGAAGCGGTTCAGACAGCGGTGCAACGATTCCTGACCTCCGACCTGGACGAACTCCAGCAGCAGATCAACGAAATCCTCGCCGGCAGTCTGCGCGGAATCACCGCGACCATGACGGTCGAGGATCTGAACTCCAACCGCGATTCGCTCGCACGCAGCGTGGTCGAGGAGGCAGGTGGCGACCTCGCACGCATCGGCATGGAAGTCGATGTCATCAAGATCGCGGGAATCTCCGACTTCAACGGCTACCTCGAATCGCTCGGTCAGCGCCGCATCGCCGAGGTCAAACGTGATGCCGCGATCGGAACTGCTGAAGCAGAGCGTGATTCGCAGATCCAGTCGGCAAAGGCGCGACAGGCAGGCTCCGTCGCACAGGCCGAGGCCGACACTGCGATCGCGAGTGCAAATCAGAAGCGCGACGTCGAACTCGCTCGCCTTCGAGCACAGACCGAAGCCGAGAACGCCGAAGCCGACCAGGCCGGACCACTCGCGCAGGCAACGGCCGAGAAGGCCGTCGGCATCGCACGTGAGCAGGCCGAGGCGGCCCGCGTCGAAGCTCGCACCGAGGTCGAGCGTCGTCGCGCCCAGCAATCGGAAGCGGCATTGCAGGCAGATGTCATTGCACCGGCCGAGGCCGAACGCCAAGCCTCCATCGCACGCGCAGAGGGTGAGCGACAGGCCGCGATCCTCCGCGCCCAGGCACAGGCCGAGTCAGCAAGGCAGGCCGGCGGGGCTCAGGCCGATGCACGAAAGCTCGTCGCCGACGCTGTTCGCTCCGAGCAGCAGGCTGATGCCGACGGCCTTCGAGCACGTCTGGAAGCCGAAGCTGACGGCCGCAAGGTAGCGGCCGACGCCGTTCGCGCCGAACAGCAGGCCGAAGCGGATGGTTTGCGCGCCAAGCTCGAAGCCGAAGCTGCCGGTAAGCGTCAGATCGCCGAGGCGCTCAATTCCTACACCCCGCAGGCCGCGCAGTTGCTCACTCTGCCTGACGTTCTGGCAGCACTGGTCGACGCCACCGCAGCAGCAGCGAAGCCGGTCGGCGACATCGATCGGATCTCCATCGTCGGCGGCAGCGACGGGGCGCAGGGTTCGATCGGCTCGATCCTGGGCATCAGTCCCCAGGTGATTGCCGGTGTCATCGAAACTCTCGAAAGCTCAGGCGTCGATATCACCGGTTTGCTCAACGGCCTGAACAAGACCGCATCGGTTCCGGCTGGTTCGGTACACAATTCGGTCCACAATTCGGAAAACGGTTCCGCAACCGTAGACGCGTGATTTCGCCCCGGTCCGCCGACTCTCGCAGGAGTCGGCGGACCGGCTTCACGCGCTCGGAAGGTGTGAACGCGACTTGAAGAGAATCAGAATCAAGCAGGCAGCGGCGGCGGCTGATCCGAACAGAAGAGTCACCGTGTAGCTCAGCGCCGGAATGCTTTCCGACAGCATCGCCAGCAACGCAGGCACCGCGAACCCGATGTAAGTGATCGAGTAGAACACCGCGGTCAATCCTGCCAGATCGTCCGGCCCCGCGATTCGCTGGATCTCCAGCAACCCGGACACCAGTGCCATGCCGTACCCGCAACCGAGGATCGCTGCAGCCACGATCGCGATCGCCACGGTCAGCGTCGACGCAACCAGAGCAGCACCGGCCATACCGACCACCAGAAACACCAGAGCCACAACGGCGCCACGAGCACTGCGGTCGGTGTCGATCTTGCGCCCCAACGACTGAATCGCGAATCCGCATGTCAGCGCGACCATGCACAGCAGAGCCGAAAAAGCCACGGGCGCATCGCCACTGTGCCCGGTCATGAGCGCCGGAATAACTGCATACGCGACACTGGCGGCACCGAACACCCACGGCGCCAACGGAACGACGACGTAGAGGAATCTGGGGTGACCTGCCGAGGGGATCTTGAGGTCGTCGATCAACCTGCGACGGTCGGATTTCGCCTGTGCCGGTCGTGTTTCGGGCGCACGCCACAGCGCCATGGCGGCGAGGACGGTGATCGCGATGTGCAACAAGTACGCCAACACACTCGGCATGGGCGCCCACTGCGCCAAGATTCCCGCAGCACCCGCTCCCAAGGCGAAGCCCGCGGTCAGACTCATCGCTGCTCGCCGAGCACCTGCGCCTTCCGACGCCGTCGGGTCCCAAGGTTGCGTGGACAACTCCTTGACCCAGGAGCCGCCGACGGCCATACCGATCCCCAAGGCAATGCCACAGAGGATTCTTCCCAGGATGAGAGCAGCGGCGGAGTCCGCCCCGAAAGCGAGCAGCGTCGAACCGGCGATCGCGATGATCGGCGCGGGGAGCATGATCGGGCGTCGACCCAATCGATCGGACAGCGGGCCGCCGAGCAGCAGGGCCGGCACAATTCCGACGACGTAGGCGAAGAGGAAGAAATCGACCATCACCGGCGAATAGCCGTGGTCGAGTCGGTACATCACCAGCAGTGGGGTGAATTCGTTTCCGCCCCAGGCAGCGGCGAACATACTGGCGGCAACGGTCAGCCACAGCCACTTTCCGCCGGAGAGGCGTTCACCCTCGAGACGAGTTTCGGCCGCGGTCCCAGCGCCGATCGTTTGGGTGCTCATCACAGAGTTCCTTCGAAGCCGAGGCCGTGGACCTGGCGCATGTGTGTGAGGACGGCAGTGTTGTATCCGTCGGCATCGCCTGTGTCGACGAGGTCGGTAAGCGCGGTGTGATCGGCAAGGATGCGCGAGAGTTGGCCGGGGTCGCGTGAGATCGACCGGGCTGTCATCCGTCGTTGCCTGTCGCGCAGACTCGCGTAGAACGAGTCGAGCAAAGGGTTCCCGCCGGCGGCAACGATCATCTTGTGGAAGTCTGCATCGATTGCGCTGAACGCGGCCACGTCCCCGCGATCAGCAATCTCACGTTGCTCGATCAGATTCGCGCGCAACGCTGCGACAAGCGCTTCCCGTGCGTGCGGTCGGACCGACACGACTCGAACGCTCTGAGTCTCGACGAGCTGTCTGGCACTGACTACGTGTTCCGCTTCCCCATCCGCGACCGGGACGATCAGCGCCCCCTTCTTCGGATAGAGGCGCATCCAACCTTCCGACTCGAGACGCAGAAACGCCTCACGCACCGGCGTTCGGCTCACATTGGTCCGTGCAGCGATGTCACCCTCACTGATCAGCTCCCCGCCGGCGAGCTCGCCGGAAAGGATCAGCTCCTTGACTTCGCGGAAGACGGTTTCGGAAGCGGAATACAACATAGACACAAGATGTATTTATACTCCACGCTGGCGCAACGCAGACATCCGGGTCGCCGATCCGAACATCTCGGTCCGATGCGGCATCGATCCAGTTAGCATTGCAAGGTGCCAGACAGAAGAGGAATCAGTTCGCGATGAATGGCGCACGCTCCAGCCTTCGAGGACTGATGCACTCATGACATCGCAGATGAAGTCGATGAGGACGCTGACCCGCGAGTGGTTGATTCTTCCCGATCAATACGACCGCTTCACTCGCTATCTCCGCGACAACGGCCTCACGACCGCCACCCGGCTATTACTTGGCATCATTGTCATCGGACTGGGAGTGTGCGCACTACTGAACAGATTCAGCCCTGCCGGTCCGACAAGCACGATTGCGCTGTTCTTCAATACTGTTGTCGTGATCTCGTGCTTCGTAGTCGGAGTCTCATGGTGGGTCTTCGGCCCCACAAAGCGTCGCTCGTTCGGTTTCGTGGTCTTCTGCGACATCGCGGTCACGATCTCCGTCGTTGGAGATTCCTCCCAGCTCGCACGATTGCTCACCTGTGTCATTTTTGCTCTGGTCGGCATCTACATCGCCTACTTCCACAACCCGAAGTTGCAGATCGCGCACATAGCTTTTTCGCTTCTTGTGATCGCGGTGGCTGCGCAGCCAATTCTGTTCGGGCCGGATCGCGATCCAGCCCTTGGTGTTTCGAAAGTACTGGTCGTCATCACCGCGTTGGTGGTCTGCGCATTCATCTCGCAGATCGTGCTGACGATGCTCAGCA
This sequence comes from Rhodococcus sp. T9N, assembly GCF_024436645.1. Lineage (NCBI taxonomy): Bacteria > Bacillati > Actinomycetota > Actinomycetes > Mycobacteriales > Nocardiaceae > Rhodococcus > Rhodococcus sp. T9N. Next base: position 36,333 of record NZ_JAMSKS010000033.1, read on the forward strand.
TGGATGCTTCCAGTTCCGACCTCGATCCTCTCACCGGCCTCTTGAACCGTCGTGGCCTCGACCGCCACGTCGAGAAGGTACTCGAGGGGTTCCAGCGTCAAGAATCTGCGGCTCTACTCGTGATCGCGATCGACATCGACCGGTTCAAGACGATCAACGACGTGCACGGCCACGACGTCGGCGATCGCATCATTCTCCGGGTATCGCAGCGGTTATCCGCCTGGGCACACGCTGATGCTGTCGTCGCGCGGGTCGGCGGCGACGAATTCATCCTCGTTCAAAGACTTTCCGTGCCAGCCATCGGACCGATGCTCAACTCGATCGGACCGGCAATGCACTCGAATTCCGACGAGATACCGTCGACTTCGAGCATCGGAATCGCCGTGCGTACCCACAAATTCGTCGCCGGAGAAGACCGCGCAGCAGCGTTCACGGACATGCAGAAAGTCGCCGATTCGGCGATGTACGAAAGCAAGAGACTCGGCGGCGGACGCGTTCACACGATCGTCACCACCGCCGGCAGGTAGCAGTACGCACAATTTCAGTAGTAGACCGGCCCTGGCACTCCTCCACCCGCTGCCACTGCGTCACCGGTGATCGCGATGCTTCGCGGCGATGCCAGGAAGGTCACGACGTCGGCTACTTCTTCGGCATCGATGATCCGATGTATCGAGTTCGTCGCGATACCACGCTCCACCTCTGCCTGCGAGCGGCCGGATTCTTCCGACTCGCGCGTAATCCGTGCGGTCAACCTCTCGGTCCTCGTCACGCCCGGATGGACGACGGTGACGTTGATTCCCTTGGGGCCCAGCTCGTCCGCAAGATTCTTGGTCAGTGCAGACACACTGACGTTGCGGATCGTGTGGGCGATCGAAGTGGCCTGTCTGGCACCCAAACCGCTGATGTTGATGATCCGACCCCAACCCTGATCAATCAGATACGGCGCCACAGCGCGCGCAGTTCGCAGGTACCCCAGCACTTTCACTTCGACTTCGTCTCGCACGACGTCGTCGGTGGTCGCCTCGAAATCCGTCGGCTTTCCGGCGCTGAACGGCGTCGCTGCCGAATTGACCAGAATGTCGACACCGCCGAACTCCATTACCACTTGCCGCACCGACGCCTGAACCGCGTCGTCGTCTCGCGTATCCGTCACGACTCCGATCGCACGAATTCCGAACTCCGAAACCAAATCTCGTGCAACGCTTACGACGGTTCGCTCAGTGCGCGCGAGTATCGCGATGTCGACCCCTTCAGCGGCCAGACCTCTGGCGATTGCCAGACCGATCCCCTTGCTACCACCGGCAACGATCGCACGCTTTCCAGACAAGTGAAGATCCATACCTGCGACACTATCCAACAGGCGGTCCCCGATCTCTACGAAGAGGGATCGGGGACCGTCGGAATCATTCCTGTGTCTCAGACCATCAGATCCGCGTACAGGTAGACGTTGTCGGCGTAGTTGCCCACACCGTCCTCGAATTGCAGTTCGCCGCCGCAGGTTACGACTGCCAACTTACGAGGGCCTTCCGGGCCGGCCAGCACGCTTTCCTCCACACCATCGGCCTTCGGGCGCGTCGTCACCGCAGTCACCTTCCACGACGTGCTCTTACCCGTCGCGTCGGATGTACGGATCACTTCACCCGGCTCGATCGTGCCCAGGTCGAACAGCGCGCCGTTACCCTGGCCGGTCAGATTGACGTGTCCGGCAATCAAGGTCGTGCCGGTGGCGGAATCGAGAGATGCACCGTCGAGCCAGATTCCGACGTTCTTGACGTTCTCCGGCGGAGTGAGAACTCCTTCCGGCACGGTGGCGTCCACGATCGGCGCCTGAACACCGACCGGGTCGAGCGAAAGGGTGTTGGGAGTCATCAACGCATCCGTAGGCGTTGCCGGATTCGCGGAGTGCGACATGACAACTCCCGGACTCGGCGGGATCGCAGCATCGCCATCGGAGGATCGCAGGCCGTCGAAGGCCATGGAAGCACCGGCGGCCAACACCGCGATGAGAGCCAGAATGAACGCGACACGACGCCCTTTGCCTGGACTCGCGGGCTGATCGTGGTTGGGATCGTCGTATGGATTGGATGGATTGGGATCCGACTCGTACATGGTCATCGAACTGTCTCCTGCGGGATGAGGCGCCCCCGGCACCTCGTGCGAATTGACGCCCCCTGCGTCTGATCAATGTCGGCACCGATCACACGAAGCGTGATCGGTGCCGACGTCTACTACACGTGCCTGGTGTCAGGATCGCTTGCGGCGGAGAGCAACTGCTCCGGCAGCAGCCATTCCGACAAGCCCGAGGCCCGTCACTGCGACGGCGACGTTGCGGCCTGAATTCTGTTCAGCAGCACCACCGTCGATGGCAACCGGGCGGGGGCCAGTGGCCGGCTTCGGAGCCGACGGCGCCGGAGTTGCGGGAGTTGCAACCGGCTGCGACGGAACAGGTGCACCCGGAACTACAGGCACAATCGGCACGATGGGCACGATCGGAACAATCGGCACGATCGGAACGACCGGGGTTGCAGGCGTCGTGGTGGCCGGTGTGGTCGTTGCCGGTGTCGTTGTTGCCGGCGTGCTCGTTGCCGGTGTCGTCGTGGGTGCTGCTGCATATCCGACGCTGGCAGATGCATTCATCGAAGCCGGCCGAACGGTGTCGAACGACGCGAAGATCTGGCACTGTGCGCCTGCCGTGTTCCAGTGCAGGTTCTCGACCGAATCCGGAATGACGCTTGCAGTCACCGAGTAGTCCCCGCCGGCCGCAGCGGTGAGGCAAAGATCAACAGCAGTCGGTGCGTCGCCGCGGCCGTCGACCGTCAGTTGGTTTGCAGTCAACGTCGCCTTGGCGTTGTCACCACAGACGGTCAGTTCGGTGCCCGCCGAGGACTGAACAGTGATCGGCTTCCGGTACATATTCGTATTCAGGGTGAAAACGGCAGTCTCGCCGGCCTTCAGAGTCCCCGTCGCGGGTGTCTTGCGAACGAGGTCGAGCGTCTGCGTGACGTTCATGATCTCGACGATGCGAGCTCGCTCGTCGTCTCCGATGTTCCTGTCGCACAGGCTTTTGAAATCGGCCATCAGCGGATTGTCGTAGTCCGAGACACACCACACAAGCGTCTGCCGCGCCGAACGTGCATCCTCGCTGCCATTTCCCGAAACGACACCGTCGAGTTTGGCGGGATTCTGCAGCAACCAACTGATGACAGCGAGATCGTCGGCTGACAGATCGGGATTGCCCGAAGACGGCACCGTCGCACCCATCTCGTCGTTGTGCTTGTCAACCGGCAAACCGTTCTCGTCGACACCGGCACACGGATCGAGATCGAAGTCCGTGCAGTACATCCATTCCGACTTCGCAATTCCGTCGACGTCGCGGACACCGCAGACCGGAGCATCCACCGCGGCCGAGGTACCCCGATCGGTGGTGCCGTACATCGGCACGATGTTGCCGTCGTTGTAGTGATCCAGCCGAATGCCGGAGATGTCGAGCATCTGCTCCGAGGGCGTGTACTCGGTGCCCTCACACAACCCGGCGGTGAACGCCGGAGCGGCCGCGGTTCGCACCGGCATCGGCGCGGACACAGCTGGCGAAGCAAAAGCAACGCTACTACCGGCGACCGTTACGGCAATAGCTGCAGTTAGCGAGAGCCGGAGAACAAGCGGCCTACGCCGTGAACCAGACACAGTCATCAAAGCTTCCCTTTCAAGACATTTCGGTAGCGGGACGGTTGCCTGGATTCCCAATACCACGCCACCCAGCGCTCACTTCCGAGAGGATCAGCCGATCACTTTTGGCAATCAGCCAGTTACTGAATGGCAATGTAGTGCATGTTTCAAGAAAGATCACCCAATCGTCGAGCACCCAGGGCGCAGCTTGGACATTCGGATGACGAGTTAGCCATGAAGATGACTGAACCTTTGTCCAACCGCACAACAATCGCGATCCCCCCCAAATCTGCTCATCCAACCGCGACGTTCCCGACATTTCGCCAACGCTAGCCAGTCGGTAACTTGGACATTCTGGGGAAACTCACAGGAAGGGGCGTTTTCAGCTCGCGCGCAAAAGAAGGGGCCCGCTATGCGGACCCCTTCGCCGGAAACTTCCGATCGAGACTGCTTTGTCGGGATTCGGGCAACTTGTAGATGCCCCAGAACAATCTCCACTCACATTATGTGATTTGCCTCACATTCAAAGAATCTGTTGGTTTTGTTCACACCCTGAACCAATCTTTTGGTCCTCTTTGCGTCGATTATCCAGATCTCCGACGGCGGAACCCTGCCCTGCCGGAGAGCGGAGCACGAGCCTCGGATCAGTCTCGGACCGGAGGCGCCTTCCTCGTAGTAACCGCAATGCGATTCCACGCATTGATCGTCAAAATGACGCTGATGAGCTGAGCCAGTTCCACGTCCGAGAATTCGCCGGCAGCCTCGCTGTACACCTCGTCCGGAACGAAACCGTCGGTGAGGACTGTCACGGCCTCGGTCAAGGCGAGCGCGGCACGTTCACGATCGGAGTACATCCCTCGCGCTTCTTCCCACGCGTTCAGTAGGTAGAGCTTCTGCTCCGTCACGCCGACCTTTCGGGCGTCGCGAGTGTGCATGTCCAGGCACCATGCGCAATGATTCAGCTGCGACGCACGCGTGAGGACCAGCTCGACGAGCGTCGGCTCCAGCCCCTTGCGTGCAGCGGCATCCAACGCAATCATCGCCTTGTAGACCTCGGGCGCCAGCTTTGCGATATCCAGTCTTTGTCCTGTTGCTGTAGTCATAACTCAAACGGTAATCCCGGAAAGACCCGGAAACATGGTTCAATCCGGTGGTGAATTCGTGGGCCAATCTTGGGTTCGATCTGCATATCGAGCTGCCACAGGGAATCGGGGTTCGCGCTGCACTGCTTCAGACCCTTCGCGACGCGATCGACAGTGGACTGCTGAAGCCCGGCACCAGACTCCCACCTTCCCGCACCCTCGCGCTCGACCTCGGAGTTGCCCGAAACACCGTTGCAGACTGCTATGCCGAGCTCGCCGCGGCTGGGTGGCTTGTCACACGGCCTGGTTCCGGGACCCTGGTCGCCACGCTCGCCAGCACACACACCCGCGAGGTCGAGCCATCACCGACTCGACGACGCTGGACCTACAGTCTTCTCCCTGGATCGCCCGACGCGTCGGCGTTTCCCCGCACTGCATGGATTTCGTCCGCCAGACGTGCTTTGACCACCGCGCCGACCGACGCGTTCGCGACTACTGATCCCAGAGGCCGAGTCGAACTCCGAAACGCCCTCACCACATACCTGAGCCGCACCAGAGGCGTTCGCGTCGATCCGAACTGCATTGTGATCAGTGCCAGCTCGGGTCACGGGATCTCCCTCCTTGCCCGCGCACTCGGAGGAACGATTGCGGTCGACGCTTTCTGCCTTCACCTGCACCGGCAGTTGCTCGCCGACGAAGGGCTGCTGACAGTTCCCATATCGGTTGACCAATCAGGCACTTGCACAGACGAATTGGCCTCTACATCTGCTGAAAGTGTTCTGCTGACGCCGACCCATCAGTTCCCTCTCGGCGGTCCCCTCACACCGGCGAGGCGCGCGACCGCTCTCGAATGGGCCACGACTACGGGCGGCGTCATCATCGAGGACGACTACGACGGCGAATTCCGTTACGACAGAAAACCTGTCGGTGCACTCCAAGGAATCGCACCGCAGCACGTTGCGTACCTGGGCACTGTCAGCAAGACACTGTCGCCGGCAATTCGCATCGGATGGATGGTGTTGCCGGACAGGCTGATCGAACCTGTCCTCGCAACAAAGGGACCCTACGAACGCTGGGTAAGTTCAACGGATCAATTGACCTTGGCGGACTTCATCGAATCCGGAAGATTCGACAGCCATATTCGAAAGATGCGCACCTCGTACCGACGACGACGCGATCAACTGGTTGCGACACTTGCGCAGCAAGTACCCCAGGTCAGGGACGAGGGGATCTCCGCGGGACTTCACGCTGTGATCCGTCTGCCCTCCGGCACCGAACAATCTGTTCTTGCAGCGGCCCAGGCGCGCGATCTCGGGCTCGAAGGGCTTTCGGTCTTCCGACATCCCGACGTGTCGTCAGTCGGCGGTGACGGCATCGTCGTCGGCTACAGCACGCCGACGCAGTCGCAGTACTCGAGGACGCTGGACGTGCTCTGCGAGGTGCTACAGGCAGCTCTGCCATAACGCCTGTCGGATCTGCCCATCCGCTCACCTGCCCTGCCCTGCCCTGCCCTGCCCTGCCCTGATGGAGTGAACGTACCGTTCCCCTCGTCCAAGAGGGTGAGCGTGTCGTTCGCTCGGTCCCGGACGGGGTGGTGAGTCGGCTGTGCTCGCGCCCCTGATGGTGTGAACGGTACGTTCGGTCGATCTGAGGCGACGAACGTACCGTTCACTCGATCAGAGGGTGCCGGCGACGGGATGTTTCGGGGGGTGTTTTGGGTACGAGAAAGCCCCCCAACCAGTACTGGTTGGGGGGCTTCTC
>NZ_JAMSKS010000034.1:0-39490 GCF_024436645.1 Rhodococcus sp. T9N
TACTCCTCAGTGACTGATACTTTCAAAATCGATCACGGAAAGTGGGCCAGAACCATTCTTAAGCCGTCGTCGACACACGGTCGTGCTGGCCGCGATGGTGAGTGTCTTTGTCAGGCTGTGCCGCCGAGGTTCCTCTCGTGTACCTATGTGACGTCTCATGACGAGCGTGGGGCTGCGGTGGGTGCTTCGTGTCGTTTTTGGGGGGGTGTGTTCTCACGCTGGTTACCTGCGCCTTCGTGGTGTTCTCTGATCGGTTTGTGCCGTTGCGGCTTCTGTGGGTGGAGACCGTTGTGATTGTGGGGGTGATGGCGGTGCTGGCGTATCGGGAGCGGCGGGCCTTACCTTCACGGTGACCGCGTATCGGACCTGGGCGTGCCTGAGTGCTCGTTTTGTGGCGTTGAACTGGGGTGATGGCACGTCCCCGGTTTGTGGTGACCGGAGTATCAGGCGTGTTGGTCTTGCGGCGGGTGTAATGCAACGGGCACAACGGAATTGCCCCGCGTGGTGTCAGTAGACAGCCCAACACCAGGCACATACGTTCCTGTTCTGGACCCAATGGTTCGGCGACACAAGTGACCCAGCTTCCGAGTTCGATTGCCGGATTCTGTCGTGAGTGTGTGCGCCACTCGGAGTGGTGACGTCGACACAAGCCGCGGACATCGAAACGCCGAGCGCAACGTACACCGTTGCGCTCCACTCGGCATTGTTCTGTCCGCTGCCCGTACTTCGTGCGCGGCCGGTCGGGTACATGGGTGTCGATGAACTCGTCTCGAGATATACCTGACTTGCTCAGCGCGCGATCATACCGCGGTCGCCGAGTATTTGTGTGCACGCCGGGGTCACGCAGAGGTCGACGGTGCTCTGCGGGTTGCCAGGGTCCGCGGTGCACAACCACAGCTCGTGGTCCCATTCACCTGGCCGCCAGCTCGTGTCGGTGTGTCGGCGCAACCACCGGATCCAGTCGGGCTCGACACTCGGTGAGAACATCGACGCTGAGTGTTGCGAACTAGTCATATCCCTCCAGTCTTGCTGCCACTCGTTCCACCGCAGCACGTTTGGCCGTTTCTGGCGGGTGCAGGTACGGATCCATCGAGACCGACGACACGTGTCCGAGGAGGTCCTGCACGACATCGCGGGGCACACCATTCTCGATCCATCGGGTGGCGGCTGTGTGTCGCAGCATGTGCGGGCGCGCTGTGAAACCCGCAGCCGCGGAAAGCCGCGCGAACAACGATCGCACGTTGCCGTAGCGCATTCCGTCGCCGATCGGCTCGTGATAGAGGTTCACAAAGACCAGGTCAGACTCCATCGCGCCCGCGACTGCGAACCGTTCGTGCTGGTACTGGGCGTAAAGGCCGACCAGATCGTTCACTACCGGAATCGACCGTGGATACCGGGATTTGGCGAGTGCACCGTTGGCATTGCATCGTCGGCGCACATGGATGTGCGGGCCGTCGGTCGAGCATCCGACCAAAGCGCCACGAGGTAGCAGATGCAGATCCTCACGGCGTAGACCCAGCGCTTCGCCGACTCGGATCCCGGTGAGAGCCATCAGAGTTATCAGAAACCGGTCTCGGGTTCGCGCCGCCGCTGCAATCAGCTCGTCTACCTGCCGTGCGGTCAGGAACTCGATCTCGGGTACCGGCGCCGTCAACTTCAACGACTTCGCCCGGACGGAGGCGAATTGGCCCATCTCCCCGCTGTCGTGGCCCGGCAGGTATCGCAGGTCCTTTCGATGTGACAACCGTGGTATCAGTTCTGACGAGACCCAACCGTGCGCCGCGGCGAACCGTAAGAACTCGCACACCGACGTCATCACCGCGTTCGCTGTGCCCGCGCTGCGAAACCGCGTTGGCGAACTCGGTCGGCGCGGCGGCAACGGCTCAGCGACCAGCCACCGCAAAAAGCGCGCCAAGTCGCTGAACTGTATTTTCTGCCAATCGAATCCGAATCGCCCGCAGTAGCTCAGAAACAACGCTATACGGCTCGCGTATACCCGCTCGGTGTTCGGTGACCGGTCCAATGCGCGCAGCGCAGCTAAATACGCCGACGCTTCGGTGTGCACGCGGTACGTGCGATCGATCACGACATAGCGGAGTGAACCATCCGACGGCGACACTGCCCGCTCCGCCACGAAAACGTCCACATGACAAAGCTAACCAACGTGCCAACCATGACCCTGATAACGAAAAGGAACGTCGCACGAACAACTGCCGACCAACATGCCTCGACAAGGTAACCAAGAGTAGATAACGGAGATAACGTCGTTCAGAAGTAGCGCCGCCAAGCGGCGCGCCATCATCCCCGCGAACGGCTACTGCGAATGGATGAAAAGCGAAGAGGGAAAGAAGATTCCGTACTTTCTTCATGGGGAAGGTGACCTGGAAGTAATGGCTGGACTCTACGAGTTGTGGCCCGACCCTGAACTGCCCGAGGGCGATCCGAACAAGTGGGTATGGACCTGTGCAGTCTTGGCCCGGCCAGTTATCTACCCCCCCGACGGCATAGTTGTGACGTTGGTTAGCGAGCGATCGGCGCGACGTCACTGGCCGATATCCGCCCCAGTGACGTGGCACGTTGGTGACGTGTGTCCGCAAGGGTGCGGCCGTCGCCAGTCGTCGCTACACATTCCCCGATGTCGATCCTGGATGCGATTGTGGAGCAAGCAGTTTCTCGTTCGAGTGAATTGCGCCCGCGACTTCTATGAGGCCGTGCTGTCGCGACTGGCCAGTTCGTCCCACCACGTCTTGATTGCGTTGCTGAACTCGGCTGGTGCGTCGGATTGTAGGAAGTGGCCGACTCCGGGGAGCATTGTCGTGGTGTGGTCGGGGAAGGCCTCTTCGAAGCGCTGACGGTATTTGTCGGTGAAGATTGGGTCCGCATCTGCCCACACGAGCAGCGTGGGCAGTTTCTCGAGTGCGCTGAGTTGGCCCTCCAGATCGGTGAAGAACTTACGAGCCCCGACGAGTTCTCCGGGAAGGGCTGCGCAGGCGCGGCGGCGTGCTGGCGTGGGCATTGCCTGGCGGTAGTGCGCCATTTCGGCGTCGGAGAGCTTCCGCCGCTTGTGTGCTGAGGGAATGTAGTACTCGACCATCAGATTGAACCGTTGGATCAGTGCGCGTCCGATCGGGTTTCCTACGCCGCGGGAGAACAGTTCGCTGGACGGGTCACCGTTCAACGGCCATGCCCAGGTGTTGGTGAGGATGAGGCGTTCGAACTTGTCCGTTCGTTGCTGGGCGGCATATAGGCCGAACGGGCCTCCCCAGTTGTGGCCGACCAGTGTCAGTTGCGTCAGGTTCAAGCGGTCGAGGAAGGACACGAGCAGGTCCGCGTGATCGCGGGCTAGGTACTGATAGCCGGGTGCACCGGTCGAGAGGCCGAATCCCGGAAAGTCCACGGCGATGCACCGGAACCTGTCCCGGAGGTTGGTGATTGCTTCGCGGTAGGCGAAGGACCAGACCGGATTTCCGGTCAGCATCAGCAATGTAGGACCCGAGCCCTCGTCGACGTAGTGCACGACGTTTCCGTCCAACTCCACGAAGTGGCTTTCGAACGGGAACAACTCGTTGTCCAGCCATGCCGGGCGTTGGCCCGAAGGCTGTGTGGTCGTCATGTGCTGATCCTCCTGTTTCGCTGTTTTCGCATCGACTTGTTCTTCTGTAGTTCACAATCAAACATGAAGTAGATGATGGGAGAGGCTGAATGAGTGAATTGATCAACGACGTCCTGGCTGCACATGGCGGCGCTGAGCGTTGGAAGTCGGTTTCGACGATTACAGCTCGGGGACGAATAGGTGGTCTGCTGCCCACTCGCTTCGCCGGCAACAAGCTGGCCAGTTTCACTGCCGAGGTGCACGTCGCCGCGCGGCGCACCGTCCTCCATGATTTCCCACAAACCGGCAATCGTGCTGTGTTCGACGGAGGCGACGTGAGGATCGAAACCCGCGACGGAGAACCACTTGCCACCCGAATCGATCCTCGTTCAGCATTTTTCGGACGCACCGGTATCCGCCGCAACGTCCGGTGGGATCCACTCGACACCACTTACTTCGCCGGATACGCCTTGTGGAACTACCTGACGGCACCACTGCTGCTCGGACGCGCCGACATCGTCGTTACCGAAGGTGAACCATGGCGGGAATCGGGACAGACATGGCGGCGGCTCCATGCAACATTCCCCGAACAGATCGATACCCACTGTCGACGACAGACCTTCTACGTCGACCCTGCTGGCTTGATCCGACGCCACGACTTCGTCGCTGAACCAGTTGGCCGTTGGGCGGCGGCCTCGATCTACTGCGATGACCACCGAGAGTTCGAGGGGCTCGTCTTCCCCGTCCGGCGCCGTGTGCTTCCCAGGGGGCCGGGCGGCCGAGTTCTCCCCAGGCCGACGCTGTTGGCACTCGACTTCGACGAAATTGGGACGGAGGTCTGACCGGTGAGTACGGAAGAGGACAAGTCGGCAATCAAGCGGTCTTACGGCCAATACTGCGGGTTGGCGCGGGCACTCGACGTCGTAGGCAACAGGTGGAGCCTGCTCATCGTGCGTGAGCTGCTCGGCGGCCCTGCCCGATACGGGAAACTTCAGGCCGGGCTACCGGGGATCTCCACCAACCTGCTGGCCGAGCGTCTGAGGGAACTCGAACAGTCCGGCGTAGTTCAGCGCCAACTCGACACCGACAGCAACGCCATCGCCTACACGCTCACCGCCTGGGGAAGGGAGCTTCGCGGTGCTGTCACGGCGTTGGTGAACTGGAGTACGCCGCTCATGATTGCAGGTCCGCGTGGCGACAGTTTCCAACCTCATTGGTTGGTGGTTGCGCTCGAATCACTGATGGAGGGCAAGCGAATTGAGGTACCTGCGACCATCGGCTTCGAGGTCGACGGCATGAACCTCGCCGTTCGCGTTGACGAAACGGGTGCCCGCGTCGCGCTCGAAGTCGACGTACAACCCGAGACTGTCCTTCGAGCAGAACCGATGGTGGTACTTGGCCTTGCATCGAGCATGCTGACGACCGACCAGGCGATCGCTGCTGGCGAGCTCCGCGGCGAAAGCCAGGACCTGGCTGCGATTTTCGGCCCCTGACGAGTCTTGGTTCTGCGTGCGACGAACGGTGGAGACGGAAGCGGTTCTATAAGCGCATGGATCGCCCTCCGGTGCCCGACCATCCTTTCGTCTCGGTCACCGACGCTGCAGTGCGTCACGATTCGTCCGATGGGACTGGTGAGTCCGTTCGGTGATCTGCGTGGGCAACGGCGGGGGAGCCATGGTTGCGAATGGTCAGTCACTACGATGAGAGAATTGCGTACCTGTGGCTCTCGCTGGGATCGGTGAGCGGCAGTAATGAATACCAGAGAAGGCACGAATACCAGCGAAGGCGGGAGGCGAATAATGGCAGGCCTTGGTGAACACATCACGGCGATGGTCCGTAGTCATGCCTCCGGCGACGACTCGGTGTTTTACTCCGTTGCTCTGCAGGTCGCGGCCCGTGAGGCGAAGCGTGGGCACCACGTTCTCGCTGCGGATATTAAGCAGGCCGTCGATACCTCACGGCAGATCACTCCCCGTAGCAACGTCACGCAGCTCGTGCAGCCGCGCGGCGACCTGGCCGAATTGGTCGAGGCTTCCCATCCTCAGATCGAGCTGCGGGAGTTGATCGTGCCCGGCGAGCTCACCTCTCAGATCGAGCAAGTGATCGCTGAGCAGCGTCAGCGCAAGAACCTCGTGGAACACGGGTTTGCGCCGATACACCGCCTTTTGCTGGAAGGACCACCCGGCACGGGTAAGACGATGACGGCATCAGTACTGGCTCACGAGCTGGCCTTGCCGATGTTCACCGTCCGGCTGGACGGCCTTCTGAGCAAGTACATGGGCGAGACCGGCAGCAAACTACGACTTGTCTTCGACGCAGTCGCTGAGCGGCGAGGTGTCTACCTCTTCGATGAATTCGACGCGCTTGGTGCCGATCGTTCGGGGAACGATGTCGGGGAGGCGCGGCGCATTCTCAATTCTTTCCTCGTATTCCTCGAGCAGGCCAGCCCGGAGTCGATTGTCATCGCCGCAACTAATCACCGCGACATCCTCGACCGCGCGTTGTTCCGACGGTTCGACACGGTCCTCACCTATGACCTTCCCGATGCCCGTCAGGCCGGCGTGGTGATCCGTGCACGCCTCGGTTCGCTGGCAACAGGACTGAGCTTGGCGAAACTCACTCAGTACACCTCAGGTCTCAGCCATGCCGACCTGGTCAAAGCAGCCGAGGCCGCCGCGAAAAAGGTGCTCATGCGCGGTGACGCGCATGTGACTCGCGAGGACATCGTCGCGACCCTCAAAGCGCGACGGTCCGCGAGCGTTGGCTGAACAACCACGGCACCTCGACCATCTCTATGTCGTCGAACAGGCCGCTGACGAAAGTTTTCACCGGGGCGGCCAAGGGGACGTCAAGATCCGTCCCGTAGAGCGGCGGGCGCATGGCCTGGCACTCCGAGGTGAGCTCGACAAGGCGTTCGCCGACATCGACACCGAACGCCATACATTAAGCGTCAGTGAGGAAGAGCTGCGGGCGCTCGGCAGTGTGATCGTTCTCGAAGGTGCGCACGCGGCGTATCCGTTGAAGCTGGATCAGTTGAGCCAACTCACGCGGCACCGGAAAACCCCCAAGCGCCCGAAGTGGCTCCTCCTGTCGGTGCACCAAGCAACGGCTACGGAACCGGAGCGAGCCACAGTCTGGGTGTCTGACGCGCACCGGCCGCAGTTCGTCAAGATCTTCGAGGACTATCTTACGAAGGTCTCGACCAGAGCGGTGGAGGAGCATTGGACGACGCCGGACGGAAATCCGGTAAACCAAGCGCTGGTGGCGAACATCGCACGGATCCGGCAAGCGTTCCTGGACGACTTGTGGACCTCCGCTGGCGAACCGCCTCGCTCCGGCCGACACTGGTGGGAACTCTGGCTCGATTCCACCCAGCCGCATCTCGACACCTTCAACGGATTCCTCGCCACCTACCAACTGCGAACATTGCCCCGGTCGGTTGCCCTGCGTGACCGAGTTGTCGTGTGGGTCGAGGCGACCTGGTCGCAACTCCAGATCCTGCCCGTCACGAGCGTCCCCCTGGCCGAGATCCGGAAACCGGAATTCATCGACACTATCGAAGATCTCCCTGCGACCGAACAAGACGAGTACGTTCGCGATCTTGCGGAACGGCTCGTACCCGCAGCCGATCACGCCCCCGCTGTGTGCCACCTCGACACCGGCGTCAACCGAGCCCATGTGCTCTTAAAAGATTCCCTCGCCGTGGCAGACTTGCACACCATCATCGGCATCTCCGGAAGCGATGTGGAGGGGCACGGGACCACGATGGCTGGTCTCGCGCTCTACGGCAGCCTCGAAGAGCACCTCACCTCCACTGGGCCAGTGCATCTCAGCCTCCGCCTGGAATCGGTCCGGATGATGCCCTCGAAGTCCGAGGCCGCGACGAACCCACGCGACTACGGCACAGCCACTGTCGAGGCCGTCGCGATGCCGGAGATCACCGCACCAAGGCAGCGTGTGTTCTGCTTGACCCTCAGCACGAGCCCGGACAAACCGGGAGAGCCCACGCTGTGGTCGGCGGCGGTGGACGCGCTTGCCGTCGGAACCGACACCGCCCGCGACGGGGACCAACTGCAGCTACTGTCCGCACCCGACCCTGACTCCTCCCGGCTCTTCCTGGTAGCAGCCGGAAATGTCGACAGCTACCAACTCGACCACCGCACCGAGTCCGACACGTCAGCAGTAGAAGATCCCGCTCAGGCATGGAACGCCCTCACCGTCGGCGCACATACTGATCTGGACGGCATACCTGAGGACCCGCAGTACCGGGGTTGGAATCCGATGGCGGAGCGCGGAGGGCTCTCCCCACACAGTCGGACGTCGGTGATGTTCAACCAGCGGAACTGGCCGATCAAGCCTGACATCTGCATGGAGGGCGGAAACGTCCTCACCGACGGAGCAGGGACCTTCGAAGACAAGCACCCGATGTTGTCACTGCGCACTACAGGCACAGCGAACGATCTTGCTCTAGCCTCGGCAAACGCCACCAGCGCCGCTACCGCTCAAGCTGCCCGCCTCGCGGCCTTGGCAGTCGCCCGGTACCCGGACTACTGGCCGGAGACGATCCGCGGACTACTCACCCACGCCGCCGAATGGACCCCATCGATGGAAGCAGAGGTTCGCCAAGACCAGCGCAAGACCGATCGTCTTCAACTCCTGCGCCGCTACGGGTGGGGAGTGCCCACGGAGGGCGCAGTGCTGAACTCTTCACGTCAGGCAGTCACTCTGGTCACCCAGGACCAGTTCCTCCCCTTCGAAGGCGACGATTTTCGGATGCGGCGGTTTCGGCTACACAGTTTGCCGTGGCCGTCCGACGTGCTCGAACAGCTTGGCGCAGAAAGCGTACGGTTGCGAATCAGCCTGTCGTACTTCATCGAACCATCCGCATCTCGCCGAGGTTGGCGCCAGCGCTACGCATATCCTTCCCACAGCCTGCGATTCGATCTCCAAGGTCCAGTCGAGACCCAGCCGGAGTTCATTGCCCGTATCAATCGCGATGCACAGCTCAGTGAGGACGGTTCACCTCGCACCGGAACCACAACGGACCGCTGGTTCATCGGACCCAACCAACGCAACTTCGGGTCTCTACATCAGGACGAGTGGAATGGCACGGGAACTGAACTCGCGCAATGCAACTCCGTTGCGGTCTATCCGGTCGGGGGCTGGTGGAAGAACAACCGTCGTGCCGACCGCGTGAACTTTCCCGTGCGCTACGCACTGTTGCTTTCATTGCGGACCGATGAGCAAGACATCGATCTCTACACTCCAATTGCCAACCAGTTGCGGGTGTCCGTTCCCGCGGAGATAACAACGACCTAGAGGCCTTCAATTTTCGACGACCTTGTACAAGAGGGGCACGTCTTGGGTGGGCAGTTCAGCCGGAGTTTGCTCACCTCGGCTCCCCGACATCAGGATCGAGGACACGAGCCTGCCGATACCGATACGCCGCTAACGGACTACGAGCGCTCGTAGTCCGGTTAAGGGTTTGCTCCCTGCCTGGGCAAAGGATCGAAAAATTGCGTCCAAGCTGATCAACGCCCGCAGTGAAACCGTCACGGAGAAGCCGTCATTCAGAAGTAGCGCTTCCAAACGGCGGGCCATCGTTCCTGCGAACGGCTACTACGAATGGATGAAAAGCGAAGAGGGAAAGAAGATTCCGTATTTTCTTCACGGCGAAGGTGACGTGATCGCGATGGCTCGACTCTACGAGTTGTGGCCCGATCCTGAACTGTCAGAGGACGATCCGGACAAGTGGGTATGGACCTGCACCATTCTCACGCGGCCAGCCAGCGATTGCGCGGGGCACATACACGACAGATCACCGCTGATCCTGCCCGAATCGTTCTGGGAACACTGGCTCGATCCGAACCTCACCGACAAAGGCGAGGTGCAGGCCATGATCTATTCCGTTCCGGAGCCGCATCTCGAGCCGTACGAGGTTTCGACTGCGGTCAATAGTCCGAGGAACAACGATCCGAGTTTGCTCGAACCGGTCCACTGACTGACGTCCTGGGCTTTCGCGAAGAGTGGTCAGGATTCCCGCATCGTCACGCGGGCGAGCATCTGCTCCATCTGCGGCCACCCGAGGGCGAGGTTCGATCCGCTCATCTGGACCCGTGTGTTCCACTCCGGAGCGAAGGCATCGAACATGATCCGAGCAGCAGGAGCGAGTACGTCGCGCTCGACGGCGTCAACGGTGTCGCCGTCCCAACGCAGCTCCCCGTGGACGGAATCCGGTTCACCGAATACCGACGTCAGACGCGCGGACACATAGCCCAGAGCGACCAGATCCGCCGCACTGTAGAAGTCGTTACTCACTCATCCTCCGCATCACTCGTTCAACACCGTTCCCATCATCTTGCCGCAACCGCCGCGCCGAAAGGTGCCGCGAGAACCCACCCTGTCCAGGTCGATCGGTACCTTCAGCTCACACAGACGCTGACAGCTGGGGGAGAGTCGATGAACAGGGAAGACGCAGGTACAACCACCTTCGATGCCGTCGTGGCCGAGTACCTGGACAAGCAACCGGACGGCTCCAAGAGTTGGCTCCTGCTGCGGTGGGATCTGGTGCAGCTGTACGGCACGGTGAAGGCGTTTCGCCGCCGTAGTCGGGAGCAGCCTGCGAAGAGGGCTCAGCATTGCAGAAAGCGAGCGAAGACAGCAGCCAGCATCGCGTTCTTGATGGGTTCGCTGCTCGTATTGATCGTGGTCCTGGGGTGGCGATTGACGGCTTTCTCGCGGGAAAGGTCGGTGATTGCGACGGCAGGTATTGCGGTCGCGGTGGTCATAACCGTGGTTTTGGTATTCGGCTATGCCCTTGTTCTCGTCCACGCGTTCGTCGATCGCCGCAACCGAAATCTGATGATCTTTCAGACGGGAGGGCAGCACATTCGCGGCGGTGCGGATCGAAGCCGAGCATGCCGGCCGTCGCCAGATTCACGGACTGGGACGGTGGCCGATTCGGTCAGAGTCCGACATCGCCGAGCGGTTGCGTCGCGACGTGGCTGACATGGCGCGAGATACAGGCACTGTTCTGACAACTGACAATGTCCCACCGGCGCTGAGGAAGAAGTACCTGGAAGAGGGAATGACGCCGGCCACGCCAAACGAGTGCGAGGTCTACGCCTTGGAACCTAGCGACGACCCGCTGATTTTCCTGCCCAAAGGCAGGTCGACCCCGTAGGCCGATTCCGGGTAGGTGTGGTTCTCTGACGCGGACAGATGCACTGTGCCGGAAGGCGAGACGACTCCAGGAGCGGCGATGTTGGCGATGAAAACAATGTGCGAGAGGTGCCGGACCTCCCTCGACAACGCCGCCGCCGCAACAATATGCAGCTACGAATGCACCTTCTGCGTCGACTGCTCAGCGGCGATGGACAACGAGTGCCCGAACTGCGGCGGCGAGTTGACCGCGCGTCCTCGTCGCATCGCGCAAGCCCGAGTGATTAGTCGGGGATGGGCAGGTCGAATCGGTAGCTACCTCGCCCAACGCCAGCCCTCCGGCGTCCTCGAGCTCACCGATGCCGAGCGGGATCTGATTTCGCAGATCAAGGCCACCGACGGGGAAAGGTTGGCAGCGATCGAGGTGCGTCATATGCGTCCCGACTGCACACCGCGAGAAGCTCTCATCACCGTTCTCACACTTCGTGGGGAAGACGTGTTCCGAACCCCTGCCGGCCACGCTGTCGGTGAGAACGCAGCTCGCGCCGACGGGAAACCACAGACGCTGTGACCGACGAGCACACCATGCCGACACCTACCAGATTCCGTGCAGCCGGGGACCGGGCAGCAGCGCGTCTGCGGAAGCGAGCCGAGTGGGCTGCCGTTGCGGCGCAGCGCCGAGCTGCCCATGATCGGGCCTACGAACAGTGGATCACCGGCGCGCTGGTCCCGTACCGGATCACCCGCGCCCTCGACGCTGCCGAGCTGTACGGCCCCGACGTCGACATTGCATGCGGCGCGCGGGAGCCGGCATATGGCGATTGGGAGGCGGGCACCCGCTACCCCTTGTTCGAGCAGCTCCTCGCGCTGACCCTCTTGCCCCGCGTGTTGGCCGCGTCGCATCGCGGAGCCGGGATTGGGCTTGGCGGCGTGTAGGGCTCACCGGGGTTACTGCCGAACTATCTGGATGAGCCACCCAGGACATCGTGTTGGGTGGATGTGATGGGCCGTTCGACCGACTACAGCGAAAGCCTGAGCACATGCTCCCATCAGCTGCGCTATGCCCCTAGCTCCCATATGGGAGCTAGGGGAAGATTGCAGCATTGTCGCACCGTAGAGCCCGGCTCACGTCATCCGCTGACCCGATGCGGTGGATGACGTGAGCTTTTGGTGGGGTCGTCAAAGTCTGTCGTCTACAGGTCTTCGTTTTCGTTGCAAAGCACGCGGAAGGCTCGGTGGTGGTCTTCGGGGAAAACGAGGACCTTGCGGGCGATTCCGGGGCCGGAGAGTTCGGGACCGGAGATGGTGCTTCGGATACCGTGCTCTGAAAGTTGCTGTTGGACCAGGCCGACGGAGCTGTCGTTGTAGAGGGTGGCGGCTGCTACGAGAAGTCCGTAGTCGTTAGAGGCGCGGCGGTCACTGCGGAATTGAGGCATGCTCTCGCTCCAGGGACGTGTGGTCATCGCTGTGAAAGGTGAAGTTCGGGTAGTCGGCATCGGACTCGTCCGCGAGGACGCGTCGGTAGTTGCCCAGGCCGGCGAAATAGAACAGTGCGCGGCTGGTTTTTCCTGGAATGTTGGCGCCGAATATCCAGGAATGAGCTTTCGGGAACAGTGATGCGTTGGCGATGTCGTCGCAGAGTTGCGCCCATGCCCGTACAGCGGTTTCGCTGACTTCGACGACGGCGGAGCCGCGGGTTTCGGCTTGGCGGATCAGTTCGGTGATCCATTCGACCTGGGTTTCGATTCCCGGCGGCAGGTTCGTGAAGACGCTGTTGGGGCCGTAGACCATGAACATGTTGGGGAATTGGTGCGTGGCGATACCCAGGTAGGCCGCGGTGGTCTCGTTCCACAGCTCACTGATCGGTGTTCCGTCGCGCCCGGTGAGGTGCATTTTCTTGTATCCGCCGTCGACGGCGTCGAAGCCGGTGGCGAGTACGAGCAGATCGATCTCGTGTTCGGTCCCGTCGGCGGTGACTACTGCGTTCTCGTTCAGCCTGGTGATCGGGTTGTCTTTGATGCTGACCAGAGAGACGTTCGACCGGTTGAAAGTTTCGTAGTAACCCTTGTTCGCGATGGGCCGAGTGGCGTAATACCCGGAGGGCATGAGCATTTGGGCTGTGGCGGGGTCGTCCACGATTGTGGCGATCTTGTCCCGAACGAAATCGGCTGCGGCCAGGTTCGCTGCGGGATCGAAGATTATGTCGTTGAAGGTCCCGAACATGAAGTGGAAGGCATTTCCGCGTTGCCAGCTTTCCTCGAACACACGGGTTCGTTCTGTTTCCGACACCGATGTCGCTGGGACCGTGCTTTCTTCGAATCCGCATCCGACGATCGAATTGCGGACTTGGTCCCAGATGGCGTCGTAATTGCTGCGGCACCGGTCGAGGTATTCCTGGTCGATCGGTCCGTTGCCGGAGGGGATGCTGTACTGCGCGGTGCGCTGAAAGACCGTCAAGTGCTGAGCGGTTTCCGCGGCGGTGCAGATGAATTGGGTGCCGGTGGAGCCGGTGCCGATGACGCCGACTTTGCGGCCGGCGACCTCGAGTCCGTCGGGCCAACGGCTGGTGTGCACTACCTGTCCCGAGAACTGTTCGATACCAGGTATTTCCGGCGCGTTGGGTTCGGAGAGCACCCCAAGGGCGGTGATCAGGTACTTGCACCGGTAAACCTCGGAGGACTCGGTGCGCACTTCCCACTGTGCCAGGGAATCGTCCCATCGTGCCGAGGTGACGGTGGTCGCGAGCCGGATATCGCGGCGTAGGTCGTGGCGATCGACCACGGCATTGAGATACTCGAGAACTTCCGCTTGTTCTAGATAGCGGTTCGTCCACGACCATTCCTGAAGCATCTCTTTGTCGAAGGAATACCGGTAGACGAAACCTTCACTGTCCGACTTCGCGCCGGGATACCGATTCCAATGCCACGTGCCGCCGACACCGTCGGCTTTGTCGAAGCATCGCACTGCGAGTCCGAGTTCGTTGCGAAGTTTGTGCAGGGCGTAGATGCCGGCGAATCCGGCACCGATGACGATCGCGTCCAGTGACGTGTCGGGTTCCATGTCAATCCTTTGTGTTGGACAAGCGTTTCAGGGCTGAAGTCGATCGACGGTCCACCCACGTGGGCTGCGTTCGTAGAGCAATCGGCGGTGTAGGCGCGATTGGTCTGCTGCCCAGAACTCCACGCGATGCGGCTGGAGTTGGTAGACGGCGAAACGGTGAGGGCGGGCGAGATTGGTGCGTAGGCCGAGGCTGTCGCTGCGTGCGAGCAGTACTTCGGGATCGCCGAGATGCAGGCTCTGATGCGAGGCCCTCGACATGGGTTTGAGGGGTTCGGCGCGCTCGTCCCACACCTTGTCGGCGATCGCAGCGTTGAGTTTGAGTACGGGACCGGAGACGATCAGTTGACGGGCGAGTTCGCGCCAGTAGAACAGGCCACTTGCCCACGAGTTCGTCTGCAGTTCGCGTGCTTTCCTGCTTGTCGTATGCGTCGAGAAGGACAATCCGTTAGCGGAAATGTCGGTGACGGCGACCGTGCGTTGAGAACACCGGCCGGCGCTGTCCGTGGTGGCCAGGGACAGCGCGAGCGGCTCACGGACCCCGGCGATTTCGGCTTGCTCGATCCATGCCTGAAACAGGTCCAGTGGCGTGGGTGGTGGATCGGAATATTCCAGGAACGGACGAGCGGTTCCGGTGATGGTTTCGTATTGGCTACTCATCATCGGTGCCTCGATCGGATCCGAGGTACAAGGTTGCGTGAGCGATTGTGATCGCGTTGCCGCCGACCTGCACGGAGGTGAGATCGTGGGTGCGTGCATCGAGGCTCGCCCGGGCATGCATCACGGAGTGTCGTCCGAGTTCGACACCCTGGTGGATACGGAGGTCGTGGTCGTATTCGATCCGTCCGTGACGCGCGAGGTGGATGGCGATCGGGCCGGCGGCTGACCCGGTAGCGGCATCTTCGACCACTCCGTACGCGGGAGAGAACATTCGGTTTCGCCAGACTCCGTCGAGGTCTTCGGCGATGCAGTTGATCGCCATGTTCTCGAACTCGGACAATGCGCGGTGGTCCGGGCGTAGAGCGGAGAGCGCCTCGATGCTGTCGACGGTGACGATCGTGTGACGTGGGCCGTTGTCGTAGGTCTCGATCGGAAGTGCGCTTGTGTCGAGCCCCAAGGCTGCCAACAGTGATCTCTGCTCGGCGTCAGGCATCGGCGACCACGTCGGCAGCGGTTGGTCCATCGTGACGCGGAAGTGGTCGTCGACGGCCTCAGCGGTCATCGGAATCAGACCCACCGCGGTTTCGAACGCGAGTTCCTTCGCACCTGTCTGCGCGGCAACCGCGGCAGCTGTACCGAGGATGGGGTGCCCGGCGAAGGGGAGTTCGTTGACGGGAGTGAAGATGCGAATCCGCGCAGTCGATTCTGCCGAGTCAGCCGACAAGACGAAGGTGACCTCGGAGAGGTTCAACTCTGCGGCGATTCGCTGCATCGTCTCCGCCGAGAGCGAGTCGGCGCCGAAGAACACGGCTACCGGATTACCGCTGAGGGGCGTACTGGCGAATGCGTCGACGACGCAGTATCGGAGGCTCCGCCGAGAACTTTCGGGTCGATGCTCGATGAGGGCATGCACCGAGAAGTCCTTGCGGTGCGCGCGTTCTCGTTCGAGGAGTTCGAGGGCCGGTCCTGCGGGGAGCGCTCCCGCGGGGCGATCGTCATCCCAGATCAGTATCGCGCCCCATTGTCCGGATCCTCGATCGTGGATCCAGTATTTGGCAGCCAGACCGGGTACCGAGCGCCACGCATCGACAGCTGCGGTGTCGGTCAGCTCATTGAGGTGGGTCACTGACGGGTCATCGTCTGACTGAAGGTCCCACATGATGTATTCGAGTTTCACGTCGAGAGCAGCCTTTCGGACATGTGAGCGAGGATGCGAGGGCCGTTCACTGTCAGGATCGACTCGGGATGGAACTGAACGGACGCGAAGTGAGGCCCTTCGAGGGCGTGGATTGCTCCGGTGGCCGTGTCCGCGGAAACAGTGACCGGGCCGACGCCCGCGACATCGATCCGGCCGGGAGCACTGCGTGCTTCGAAGGTGTTGTAGAAGCCGACGTTCTCGCTCTGCCCGAAGACGTCGACGCGCGCCTGTTTACCCTGGTTCGGCTCAGCTCTGCGGGTGAGGGGGAGACCGAGACGCGAGGCCAGGATTTGATGGCTCAAGCAAATCGCGAGGAACGGTCGCTGCGTCGAGAGCAGGTCGTCGATCTGTGCTCGCAGGTGCACGATTTTCTCGTCATCGACGTCTGTGGGATCACCGGGCCCCGGCCCGACGATGACCAGATCGTGGTCACTGGTGGTGTACATGTCGTCGAATCGCCGCACAGTGACCGTCAAGCCGAGCGAGCGCAACTGATGGTCGAGCATCGCAGTGAACGTGTCTTCGGCATCCACGACGAGCGCCTTACGCCCGTCCAGTACCCGGGAGCGGACGTCGTGGGGGTAGTTCGGCGACCAGAATCCTGCGATCTGGTCATTGCGATGCGCCAAGGCGGTGGTGATCATCGGGTGCCGATTCCAGCTGGCATGGGGCTTGCTGTGCCCGAATGCCGCCAGAACTGATTGCGCCTTGGCATGGGTCTCGTAGACTTCGGCCCCAGGATCGGAATGGCGGACCAACGTGGCCCCCACAGCAACTCGTACACGACCACAGTCAGGCTCGATCGCCGCTGTACGAATCAGGATCGCCGAATCGAGAGTCGGCGCCCCGCCACCGGAGCGGGTGATCAATGCCGCCACACCGCTGTAATAACCGCGACCGGTCGTCTCGTAGCGTGCGATGACCTCGGTCGCGCTTTCTACCGGGCTTCCGGTCACGGTGGGCGCAAACATCGTTTCCCGCAATATCTCTCGTGGGTCGCGGCGCGTCTGCCCCTCGATGAAATACTCGGTATGAGCGACCCACGCCATCTCCTTGAGCGCTGGTCCGTGGACTCGAGTGGTGCCGGGTTCACAGATACGACACATCATCTTCAGTTCTTCATCGACCACCATGTACAGCTCGTCGGTTTCCTTGCGGTCGTCGAGGAACTGTTGAACTCCGTCCAGAGTCGGCCCGCCGGGCGGATAGCGGTAGGTTCCGCTGATTGGGTTCATCACGGCGGTGCCGTTGTCGAGGACAACATGCTGTTCAGGTGATGCGCCGACGAGTACCAGACCTTCTGTGTGCACGAGAAAGGTCCAGTAGGCGCCGCGTTCGTTGTCGAGGAGCTCCCCGAACGCGGATAGAGGGACTGTCGAGTTGTAGGGCGTGCACTCGGCGGAGAATTCGCGTTTGATCACGAAGTTCGCTCCGCGCCCGTTGCCGATCTCCTCGGACACGATCGCTGCGACTTTCCGTTCGTAGTCGGCGTCGGAGCTGTCGAAGTGCCCGTCGGTGAGGGCGAAGGAGCGGCGCGGGAGTTTGTCGAGCACGCTGGTCAGGGGGTAGTCCTGCTGTTCGTCGATGTAGATGGCGAGCAGCGGGGCGCCATCATCGTGAGCCGGATAGCCGCGTTCGCGTATCTGACGATAGGGAAGAAGGACGAATACATCAGCGGTCGTGGATATTTCCTCGATCAGCTCGTGCTGACGGAGCTGCCCGGACAACGCTGTGACGGTGCGAGCACCGGTGGCAGGATCGGCGCGGCAGAGGAGGGCGTACACCGAGCGGTTGCCGGCCAGTATCTCGGTCAGGAGATCGGTCGAGAGCGGCGGACTCATCGCTCGGTCACCCACTTCGTGGCGACGACACGTGCACAGCAGCGTGAGGTGTATTCGAGCGTGTGGCGGTGGTCTGCAGCGGTGAAGTCGGCAACTGCGTCGCCGACGAGGAACACTTCGATGTCATGGGTGTACGCATCCAGGGCGGTGGCAAGAATGCCGACATGGGCGTACACCCCGCACAGGACAAGTTGCGTGCGACCGTTCTCGCGCATGCGGGCGAGCAGGTCGGATCGGTGGAAGGCGCTGTAACGCCACTTGACGAAGGGCCATGCATCGTCACCGAGTTCGAGCTCGGGGACAAGTGCTCGGTCCGCATCCGTGGTCTGCATCCCCGGGCCCCAGAAATCCCGCAACAGTCCGCGATCTGTGACGTTCATCCGGCCCGGCTGCGCGGTATAAGCCGTCGCCGCCCCTACCCGCTGCGCCCAAGAATGCAGATCGCGAACATTGCCCACGATCTCCGAACGCATCGCGTCGGGGAACGGCGACAGAAAGT
Source organism: Rhodococcus sp. T9N (assembly GCF_024436645.1). NCBI lineage: Bacteria > Bacillati > Actinomycetota > Actinomycetes > Mycobacteriales > Nocardiaceae > Rhodococcus > Rhodococcus sp. T9N. Next base: position 18,009 of record NZ_JAMSKS010000034.1, read on the forward strand.
AGCGTTGCATGTCATGGATGAGCAAAGTTGCCTGTCGTGGATGGATATCCCAGTCCACCAACGCTTCCGGCATCTCTCCTGGGCTGGGAAGCAGGTACGGTTCGACAGTGAGATCACGACTCATGACGTCGTCTCCGATACTCGGTAATGTCGTGCGAGCATTTCGCCCCACGCCTCTACGACGCAAGCAGCCTGCTCCGGGTTCAGCCTCGGATCGCACAGCGAACTACTGGGCCGCGCGGAGGCGAGATCTGTACTCGACCAGACGCATTCGCTGACATCAGTCAGATGGGTCGTCTCCAGATGTAACCCGTGAACCCGGGTTCCGGTCTGGTCAGCGACACTGACGAAGCCCGCCATCTCGGCGATGACGTCGTCGACGACTCGGGTCTTGGTGCCATCGTCTGTGCTGAGCGTGTTGCCGTGCATCGGATCACAGATCCACAGCACACGGTGCCCAGCCGCACGGACCGCATTCATCAGCGCCGGCAGTCCAGTACGGATGTGTTGGGCCCCCATCCGTGTGATCAAGGCGAGTTTGCCGGGTTCGCGATACGGGTCGAGCCGAGAACACAGCGCTACGAGATCGTCTTCGGTGGCGGTGGGGCCGACTTTGCATGCCGAGGGGTTTGCGATGTGAGCGAGTGTGGCGACGTGGGGGCCGTCGACGTTGCGCGTCCGTTCGCCGATCCACGGCCAGTGTGTGGAGGTCAGATACGTGCGTTCATCGCTTCCCGGCCGCATCATGGGGTGTTCGTAATCGAGTAGCAACGCCTCATGACTGGTCCATACCCGATCTTCCAAGGCTCGCCCGCGGTTGAAGCCGGCAATGGTGGCAGCGACTTGCCGAGAAGTCAGGTACCCCATCAGGATCCGGAGCGGATCCGGCGTCCGGCTGACCTCGTCACTGTCGGGCAGGTTCACCATGTGGCCCCGATAGGTGACCACTTCGCGATCACCGATGGTCTCCGTTGCCTTGGAGCGAGGTTTGGCGAACTGTCCGGCGATACGGCCGACCTGAACAACCGGAAGACCGGTAGGGGTGGCCACGGCACCGGCGCTGGCGGTGAGCTGATCAAGCTTGCGATGGACGTGGTCGGGCGTGCAGTGCGCGGGGTCTTCCGCGCAATCGCCCATCTGGAGAATGCTCGCGTGTCCGGCCTCAACGGCGCGCAGGCGTCGCGCGAGTTGGTCGATTTCGACCGGACTCGCAATGACGGTGGTCGTCTCGAGCACGTTGCGAACGAGGTCGAGTTGGGGATGGTCATGCCACGGCGGCTGGTGAGAATTCACCATCGACGTCAATGCTGAGGGGATCACGAATCACTCCGCTAGGTCGAATTGCTGGGGGCGGTCGTTGTCAGGTCGGAATTCCCTCGCGGATCACGTTCGGCACCGCAATGCCCAGGGCCCGGAACTGTTGGCAGGGATTCATGAATTCGCGCTGCTGGCTGATCTTTCCGTCCACGAAGCGGAAGAAATGGATGAAATGATTCTCGTAGCGGCCTTCGGGATAGCCGGTGAATCGGATGATGCCGGCGCCGTCGCACTCGACCCAGAAGCGATCGGGATCCTGTGTATCGAAGATCTCGATGTTGAACCATGACCAGTCCGGGAAGCACTCGAGCGACCACACGGCATGTTCAGCGAGTCGATCTCTTCCCTTGATCATGATCGGTTCGCCGGTCTCGGTAGTCCACAGGCCGCCCTCGCCGTCCTGGGTGAACAGTTCGTGTCTTCTCAACCGATCGAGGCCCCGTGTCTGCATATAACGAGCGACCACGCTCCGATTCCTTGAACGTGCCGCCTCTTGCTCGGGGCCGAAAACTTCGTACATCGCATGACCTCTCGGAATGTGCACATGCCTGAAACTCGGAAAATCACTGAGTGGCAACGATTTCGATTCGCTGTGCGCACGATCCGAACGGGTGCGCCGTTGACTCGGTGGTAACTGACGCCCTAACGATGACAGTATGGCTCCGAGATCTGCAACGATATGACGCCTCACTGAAGATGCGCGCAAGCGTTGCATCAGATCTGTGCTCGCGAAAAGTGTGACGAATCAAGTGATTACGCGCCAGCGTGTCTGATGAATCACCAATGATGCTCGCGAGGACAGGTATTCGGCGCGGAAAGCTGTCTACGGCTCACCCGAACCCTAGCCAGCGCAGGAACGGCGGATTACCGTAATGGCATGACTGAGACAGTGATTCGTGAAGGCGACAAGGTCGCAACATTCATCAACATTCTGGAACTCAAGGACCCGGCGAAGCAGCAGGACTTGATCGATGTCCTCAACGAGGGCACCGAGAAGGTCATCAAGCACCAGCCCGGCTTCATCTCGGTGAATCTCTTCGCCAGCCGGGACGGTTCTCGTGTCGTCAACCTGGCCCAGTGGAGCAGCCCTGACGACATCAAGGCCGTGGCCACCAATCCCGACGCGCAGGTCTTCGCGAAGAAGGCGGCCGAGCTTGCCACCCCGGCACCAGGCCCCTATTCGGTCGCCTCGGTGACACAGGCCTGATCAATACCAACATCCACCACAGAGCCCAGGCGGGAACCACCGGTTCCGCCTGGGCCTTCTCTTTGTCGGCACCCGAAAGGACTACAGCGATGGCCAGCAAAGACCTGACCACGACACGCCCCCCGATCAGTATCGCCGGGGCCGGGATCGGCGGATTGTCCGCCGCTCTGGCCCTGCACGAGCGAGGCCACGAGGCTGCGCTGTTCGAATCCGCACCCGAGATCGTTCCCCTGGGCGTCGGGATCAACGTCCAGCCCACCGCGATCGCCGAACTGTCCAGACTGGGCCTGGCCGATCAGCTCGCGAGGATCGGCGTTGCCACACAGGCTCATCGATACGTCGACCATCGCGGTCGGACCCTGTGGACCGAACCCCGAGGAATCGCAGCGGGCCACGACTATCCGCAGTACTCCGTGCACCGGGGTCACCTGCAGATGATGCTCCTCGACGCGGTAACCGAGCGACTCGGGCCAGGAGCCGTGCACTCCGACGCCCGGCTGTCCAACATCTCTGGCAGCGGCGAGACGGCGATACAACTGACCGTCGTGAACTCGGACGGCCGAAGCCGCATACTCGACACCGACGTCCTTGTCGGAGCTGACGGGCTGCACTCGACCGTCAGGCGCTGGCTTCATCCTGACGAGGCGCCGGTCAGCGTCGCGGGAACCACCATGTGGCGAGGATTGGCCGACCTGCCGTACATCTTTCTCGACGGCGTGACAATGATCATCGCCAACGACGGCACGGGCACTCGCCTGGTGGCGTATCCCTGCAGCGAACAAGCGAGCGTAGAGGGGAGGACCCTGCTCAACTGGGTCTGCTTGACTCCCTCCGACAGACGAAGCCCGAGCGAAGACGAGCGCACCGGACTCGTCAACGCACTCGCAGAATGGGATTTCGACTGGTTCGACCTGACAGAGTTGGCAGCCCGCTCTCCGCAGGTCTCCGTGTACCCGATGGTCGACCGGGATCCGTTGAGTCACTGGGGCTCCGGCCGGGTGACGCTACTCGGCGATGCGGCGCACCCGATGTACCCGATCGGGGCCAACGGAGCATCCCAGGCGATCATCGACGCCGGCGCACTGGCAGAGTGCTTCACACGGGCAACCGACCCGGTCTCGGCACTGCGATCCTACGAAGCGATGCGCATCATCCCGACAACAAGCATCGTTGAGGCAAATCGGGCGATGAACGAGTCCGAGAAGAAGACAGCCTCCCGCGCCGGCGATCCTGCGGCCGCCCCAGCCCGGCGCCTTCGTGAAATCACCACCGAATACAGGACTGTGGTCGACCGCTCCACCGCACGGTAAAACCGGCAAGAAGCACTCGACGTATGGCCAGCCGTGACCATGCCGAACTGCGGGGCGCCCCTGATTCCAGGAGCGCCCCGCAGTGTCGTTTGCGTGCGGTTAGTCGGCCGATCCGGTGATCTGGCGCTGACTGAGAGTGGCAAGAAGTTCGTGCTCGGACTCTTCCTCCGCGCGGTTCAGTGCTTGAACTTCGTCCTCAGGGTCCGGACCCAAAAGTGAACCGGGATAGGGTCTTCCCGCGGCGCCGAGCTTGTTCATCCGCTTGGGAACTGCCGCTCCCTGATAATCCAACGCCTCGCCGTCGCGTCCGAGCGGCTGATGCGTTTCCAGATAGGCCCCTGACGGCAAGCGTTTGATGATGCCTGTCTCGATGCCGTGTTCGAGGACCGCGCGGTCGCTGCGCTGCAGGCCGATGCAGAACCGGTAAGTCACGAAATACGCTATCGCTGGCAAGACGATCACACCGATTCGTCCCGCCCAGGTCATCGCGTTGAGCGATATGTGAAATTTCAGCGCGATGAGGTCGTTGACACAGGAAATCGTCAGCACGACATAGAAGGCAATCGCCATCGCCCCGATTGCCGTACGCACCGGAACGTCGCGGGGGCGTTGCAGAAGATTGTGATGGCTGTCCTCACCGCTCAAACGCTTTTCGATCCACGGATACGCAATCATCAGGACGAACACCGCACCCATTGCGAGTGCAACCCAGAATGCCGAGGGAATGGTGTACCGGTTGAACAGATAGATTTCCCAGGCCGGGATCAGGCGCGCTATACCGTCGGTCCACATCATGTAGAAGTCGGGCTGGGAGCCTGCAGAAACTTGCGCAGGGTTGTATGGGCCCAGAACCCAGATCGGATTGATCTGCAACAGGCCACCCATCACGGCGAGTATCCCGAAGACGAGGGCAAAGAAGGCGCCCGATTTCGCCGCGAACACCGGAAGGATTCGGACGCCGACGACATTGTTCTCGGTGCGTGCAGTCCCCGGGAATTGTGTGTGCTTCTGGTACCAGACAATCGCCAGGTGCGCTGCGACAAGAGCAAGGATCAAACCCGGAAAGATGAGCACGTGCATGACGTAGAGCCGCGGGATCAGCAACGTCCCCGGGAACTCACCACCGAAGATGGCCCAATGCAGCCATGTACCGACGACGGGTATGGCCATCGTGATTCCACCGAGCGGCGAGCGCAATCCGGTACCGGAGAGCAAATCATCCGGCAGAGAGTATCCGAAGAAGCCCTCGAACATCGCCAGAATGAGGAGCAAGGATCCGATCACCCAGTTGACTTCACGGGGTCGGCGAAACGCACCGGTGAAGAAGATGCGCGCCATATGCACGATCATCGACGCCGCGAACATCAGTGCGGCCCAATGGTGAACCTGGCGGACAAACAACCCACCGCGCACTTCGAAGGAAATATCGAGTGAGGTTTCGTATGCACGCGACATCACCACCCCGTTGAGCGGTTGGTACGCCCCCTGATAGACGACCTCGGCCTGTGAGGGGTCGAAGAACAACGTCAAGAACACGCCTGTGATGAGCAACACCACGAAGCTGTAGAGGGCGATCTCGCCGAGCAAGAAGGACCAATGCGTGGGGAATACCTTGTTGATCTGACGGCGTAGTCCTGGTGCCAGGTGAAAGCGCGAATCGACCTCATCGGCCTGCCTGCTTGCGACCCTGCTGACGAGGGAACTCACAATCGCCTCCCGAAAATTGGAGCGAGATGAAAGCGCCGACTCTGAAACGAGACATGAGTCGGCACACTGGAATCCGAAATAGTCTTACACCTTGTAGTACTGCCCGAAACCGTGTCGTCGCATCACCAAAGAGGTTCGCGAAAAGATTGGCCAGAGTGTCGATTTCGGCTTCCTGTCGTTCGACATATATAGAGTGAGTTAACTCAACTGAATGCGAAATAGGGGAGCGGGCATGCCGGAATATCTACTGTTGGTTCACGAAGACGAAGAACAGATCGAACGATGCGAACGAGAAGATCCCGGAGCCCTCGAAGCGCGCTATCAGGCATTCCTCGCCGATCACGCCGATGTAGTGACCCAGTCGCGGAGGCTGCACAGTTCCTCGTCCGCCACCAGTCTCCGCCGCGGCGATGGGGACGGCGTCACCATCATCGACGGGGTGTTCGCTGAAGCGAAGGAGGTGATAGGCGGATTCTTCGTCATCGAAGCGGACGACCTCGATGCCGCCCTGGTCATCGCCCGCGAATTGCCGGCGCCTTTCGGCGGGATCGAAGTACGTCCGATCCGCGGAATCTGACCGCGCGTGCAACAGATGGATCACGGCAACAGGGGGACCGAGCTGATGCACCAAGTTGGCGTTCACGCTGCAATCGCGGACGCGCACCGAACGGGATGGGCATACGTTCTCGCCGCAGCGGCTCGAACAACCCTCGACCTCGATCTCGCCGAAGAATGCGCGCAGGAGGCATACGCCTCGGCCCTGACCAACTGGGCCGAACATGGCGTACCCGAAAGTCCCGTCGCGTGGTTGACCACTGTGGCGCGAAGAAGGGCCATCGATTTCATCCGACGCCGCGACTTGCTCGACACCAAGCTTCCCCTGCTCATCGTCGGCGACGCATACAACCTCGACGACCAAGACATCCCCGACGACAGACTCAGGTTGATCTTCACCTGCTGTCACCCAGCACTACCCGTCTCCACACGCGTGGCTCTGACCTTGCGGCTGGTCTGCGGGCTCTCCACACCGGACGTTGCACGAGCCTTCCTCGTATCGGAATCGACGATGGCAGCACGCATCACCCGCGGCAAAAAGAAGATCGCTACCGCCGGAATCCCCTACCGCGAGCCAGCCGCAGAGGAACTCGCCAGCCGGGTCGATGCGGTTGTCGATGTGATCCACCTCGTCTTCACCACAGGCCACACCGCCCCCTCCGGATCAGAGCTGCAACGACGGGATCTCACTGAACGCGGGCTGCACCTGGCACGACTACTGCACGAGCTGCTACCGCACCAATCCGAGCCGACAGGGCTCCTCGCATTGGTCCTGCTGACCGATGCCCGCCGCGAAGCTCGATCCGACAGCGACGGCCAACTGTTGCGACTGAGTGAACAAGACCGCCAACTCTGGGACCACACAGCAATTCACGAGGGCCTCACTCTGGCCCGCCACGCGATGAAACAGCGCCCCCCGAGCCGCTATGCACTGATGGCAGCCATTGCCGCAGTGCACGCCCAAGCCGGTAGATGGGACGAAACCGACTGGATCCGGATCGTGGACCTCTACAACCAGATGGTGACCATCTGGCCCTCACCAGTCGTCGCGCTCAACCGTGCCATCGCCATCGGTGAAGCCTTCGGTCCCAAAGCAGGCCTCGCGGCATTGGATCCTCTCGGTACCGACCACCAACTTTCCGGCTACCACTACCTGCCCGCAGCCCGAGCTGACATGCACCGCAGACTCGGCAACATCAAAGAAGCTCTCTGCGCTCTCGACGAAGCCCTGATCTTGGTCGAAAACGATGTCGAGCGTCGCTTCCTCGAACAGCAACGAAAAATTCTTTCGGAAACTGTCGATTCGGGACGTTCGGTATCCGACAACTAGATAGGAGGACAGATCCAACACAGGAGGGGACCTGAATGTCGGTAACGAACAAGCGCTTAGAACCTGCACGCGGGCACAACCACCAGCGCATCGTCGAAGACATCGCCCTTGCCTACGCCAGCGCGGACAAGCGAACCAAAGGTGTGCTTCTCGACGAACTGTGCGCCCGCACCGGATGGCACCGAAGCCACGCTCGCCGCGTGCTGAAATGGACCACCACCCCCAGAGCTGTCGACCCGCAACCTCGATCACGGCTGAAGTACAGCCCAGAGACAGTGGAATTACTTACCTGGTGCTGGAAACTTCTCGACATGCCGACCGGAAAGCGGCTCGTCCCAGCGCTTCCCACGCTCGTCGACGCACTCATCCGTCACGGCCACCTCACCTCGGGGACGGCAACTACAGAACAGTTGTTGAGCATGTCGTCGGCGACTGTGGACAGAACCCTAGCCGCAGAGCGTGCACGCAGTACCCACCCGAACCTATGCCCGGCACATGCGCTCGTAGCCGCTGACGCCCCGATCCGCCGTCTCGTCTCTCAGCCCTCAGCAGCACCAGGACACATCGAAGCCACGATCCACCACCACGGAGACAGATCCTCGATCGTCACCCTCACCAGCACAGCTACCGCCACACGATGGACGACGTACCGTTCCTTCGACTACCGCAAAGCCGATGCACTGGGCGCGGCACTGACCTCGATCGGACACGACCTTCCCTTCGCAATCGAAGCGTTGACAGCGACAACATCCGATGAACAACTCGCCGCACGGATAGAGCACTGGTGCGTAGAACAGAACGTCGACTTCTACTTACGCTTGGGTACACCCCACACCCCGAAAACCGGTCAAGCCCAAGACGTTCCTGCACCCACCGAACACTGCACCAGCAACGCGGCCATCGACCTCCTCAACGAGATCTGGCGCGCGCGTGCAGGATTGATCAACAACTTCTACTGCCGGCAATTCGATGCCCGCGGAACCGTCACCACGGCCACACCGTGGCAGATGGTCCACGCCCACCCACTCATAGCTGACGAAGACAAAGCAATCTTCCGTGATGAACACAACAGCGCTGATCCGGTCCAACTGAACAGTTGCCTGACCGCTCTGACCGCGCGCTACGTCAAATTGCACCAAGCCGAGGAGATGTGTTCGCCGATCAAAGCAACGGACAGGTCTTCGCGCCTCCAGCGACCCGCTGGCGCGGACACTGGAGCGCAACTGACCCAGCTACGGCCGAACTCCACACTGACGCCTACGGCGCTGGCTAGCCGAAGTCGCTGGAGTTGCTTCTCAGGCCAAGACGGTCACATCGCTTGAAAGGCTGCCGCTGATCGACGGCGGGAAGTCCTCAACAGTGGTGCTCGAAGCATCGAAATATACTCCAACACAACATTACTCAACGTACGACACCGACAATGGAGTGGTATCTCTCATGCAAGAAGTGGCAGTCAACCACTACGCGGACTGGTCGCACTGGAACTGGCTGGGATGGACCGCCCTACTGGTTTTGACCGGCGTGCTGTTCGTCGGAATCGTCGCCGCGATCTTCGTCGCGATCGACATCGATCGCACACCGTACCGAGACAACGAGCTGGGCTGCTACCTCAGCGCGGCCCTCTTCTCAGCCGCAGCATTCCTCGGATTCACCGGCACCCTGACATATTTCGTACGCCACCTACCCGGAGCAGGTGGGTCCCTACTGGTCTGCCTGGCAGCGAGTGGCGCTGTCGTCCTCGGGCAGTACCTTGTTCACCGTTCATTCGCGGAACTCGTCACGGGTGAAACCCCGAGCGAATGGATCTGGAGAGGTTCCTCGATTGCGGCAACCTCAAGCGGTGTAACGGCATTCGGATACGACGGACTCAACCGTATCGCCTCATGGATCCCCTCATCCGTTTCATTCGTTGTCGCTCTCATAGTGGCAGGACTACTCACGGCACTTGCCTACACGCTCGGGGAACACTCGACTGCGGGATAAAGTGCACGCGACAATTCGGTGGCTAGAACTCGCGTTCCAGACCTGTGGGTGTAGCGGCGGAAGTCGCAGCCCTAAATTCAAGGACCTTCTAAAAAATAGGGGGCAACCGGGGAAGTACGCCGACGGGAAACTGAGGATCTGCGGAGTTGGCGAGGACACGGCAGAAGCAGAGTCCTGTTTAGATCCCTGATCGTCGTGTCTTCGATAGTTTCCATCGGCGTGCGCGATCATAGAGTTCGCATGGCATGCACCATCATTTAAGGCGACTCGCGCAGCCGAGCCATCGCCAGAGAGCGAGGCGGTAATGGCAGTGACTTCCCCCCGGATCCGGCTGTGGGACGACAACCCCAGCAGTCTGGATTTTCTCGGCTTCGACGCGGTGGTAGATCCGATCGTCTCGGCAGTACGTGAGCATCACATCCACCCGCTGACGCTGTCCGTGCAGAGCCCGTGGGGTGGGGGCAAATCAACGATACTCAAACTCATCGAAGCTGCATTCAAAGGCGACCGGACGTGCTTTGTCGTGTCCACCAACCCGTGGGCGTACGACGACCAGGACGACGTCAAAGGCGCCCTGATCTCCGAGATACTCCACGGGATCCAATCTCAGATCACGGACGAAGGTGTCAAGGAGAGCGTCGCGAACAAAGCGAAGGAGCTGCTGGGGCGTATCAGCTGGAGCCGAGCTGCAGTTGCGATCGCCAAGGGAGCACTGACCTTTCAAGTCGACCCGCAGGAGATCGCTGACATCTTCCGGCCGAAGGACCCGGCGGGACCGGACTCGATGGCCGGCTTCAACGGCGCCTACAAGGAACTGCTCGCGCTGATTCCTGATGTGCAGCGGGTCGTAGTCCTCGTCGATGACCTCGATCGGTGTCTGCCTGATGCGGTGACCGCCACCCTCGAAGCCATCAAGCTGTTCCTCTCGACTGAAAAGATGGTGTTTGTCCTCGCGGCAGACCAGGACATGGTGCGCGACGCGATCTCGGTAAGCCTAGACGGAGCGAGACGAGGGGATGTGTTCGCGAAACGGTATCTGGAAAAAATCGTCCAGCTTCCGATCACGCTTCCTCGTCTGTCAGCCGCCGACGCGGAGGCCTATATCGGGCTGTTGATCGCCGGTCGCTCCATGGACGCTGGGCAACTACGTGCACTTGCTGATCACGTGCGTACTCGACGAAACGCGAATCAGGCCCCGCTGCTTCACGATCTCGGAGCGCTGCCTGCGACGCCGAATCCGGAGGATCTCTCGCTCGCGACTCAACTTGCTGAAGGCCTCAGCGCGGATCGCCGCTCGAACCCGCGCCAGATAAAGCGGTTCCTTAACGCCTTTGGCGTCCGCGAGTCCATCGCCCGGGCACGCGGCGTCACCGTGGCGCCAGCAGTGATGATCAAGATGCTGCTACTCGAAGAGCTCTACCGATCCTCGTTCAACACCTTGGCCGGCGTGTCGGCTCAAGCTCGTAAGGATCTGCTTATGCGCTGGGAGTCGTGGGCGAACCCAGCAGGAGACGAAGAGGCGGCCGCGCTCCCGGAGGGCATCGACGAAGCGACACGAGAGTGGGCAGCATCCTCGCCAGCATTGCGGGAGGAGGACCTCGACCCCTATATCAGCCTTGCTGCAAGCCTCATAAACGTCAGCATGGGCGCTCAGGTATCGGATGACGTACTCGACCTCATCAATGCCCTGCTCGGAGAGAGCGAAGCAGCCCGCAATGTTGCAGCCGACACCCTTTGTGAGCGAGGGCAGGACGAGCAGCTCGCAGCCCTCGACGTCCTAATCACCGCGAGCAAACGCACTGAGGACGCCGAAGCAGTCGTCCGTGCCGCAGTGCTCTGGGTCGGCAAGAACAATGCCCTCGATGATGCGGCCGCCACTGCAATCGCAGCGCACTGCTGGGGCACTCGACTGACGCCGGGCGCGATCGTCGAGCTCGCGAGCAGCGGCCGCCCCGCGCTGATCGCGCTGGTCCGTCGCGCAGCGGCAGACGCCACGTTGCACCCCTCGACCCTACAAACTGCGCGCGACGAAGTGGAGGACCTCCGTGGGAACTAGTGGAGCCTACGGCGGCAGCAACTCGACCGAGTGGAACGACTTCCGTGACGCCTGGAGTGGTCTGGGCGATACCGACGCAAGCGAAGGCGACGGAGCGACCGATCCGAATGGTTCTCCGGACGCTCCGCTCGATCCTGATTCTGCCCGGCCCGAGCCCGACCTTGATCGGGTCGGACAGGCACTTGCTGACGCATTGTGGCGGGATGACCCCTCATCGCAAGGCAACAGTGTTCCGCCGATCCCGCGACCGCGAGTTCCTGGGCGTCGCGGTGCCGGCGCGGGGGGAGCTGGCGGCGGCGGCGGATCTACCAGCCGATCGGCAGGTACTGGCAGGTCCGGGAGCAGGTCTTCTCGCCAAGTCATCGGCGGGGCGTCCCGGGGTGGCGCAACGATCGGCGCCGCGTATGCGCTCCGCAACCGCGACGCCCAAGGCTTGGCAGACTACGGGCTCTCTCTCGCCGAGTTTGATGGCCTCAGCCCACGCGCTCGTATCAGCAGGTTGGTCACTCTCATGATCGGAGACGACGGGCACCCCGACGATCGCGCCATCCGGCAGGCCGCCACGGAACAGGTCAAGAAGATCGTCGCAACCGACGCGGAAGCACCCACTGCTAGCGAGGCGATAAAAGGGTTTGTCAGCGCCTACATCTTCCAGCTCGGGCTCGTTGAGCTGCAAAACCAGATCACCAACGGAACATTGGACGGCGCCGAAGCCCTCACCCGAGAGCGCATGCTGCGCGGTTGGATCGAGGCGAAAGTGCGTGGCCTCGACATCGACACCACCCCCGCGCTGAGGGCGAATACTCTGCACCAGGCCGCAGCCGATCTGGCACAACGAGCCGTCCGCGTCCTTCGAGCAAGGTAACCGACATGCCACAGACCAGTTTTTACGTCTCCAGCGAGGACTCCTCCACTGGCACCCCAGCGACGCACCACCGGCTGAGATGGCCGATGGCACCCGGCGAAACGGACACGATTCAAAGCGGCCTTGGCTGGTGGCTCCCGACGTTCGGAGACCTCCCGAACCAGGCTGTTGACCTCGTCCGGCTCGCCGGTGCCGCCTATGCGGTGGACCGCCTCTCCGACAGGCCCGCGTCTTTTACCAGACGTCTCGATCTGACGGTCGAGGTCTGTGACCCCTCTGTGTGGGAGGGCGGACCCGCGGATCAGTTTGCGCAGTTGCTGTGCTGGCTCACCGGAGACACCTGGGAGTTGGAGCTGGTGCAGGACCAGACGACGAAACCCGATCCGGCGTGCAGTGAAGATTCGGGATCAGTAGACTCCGTCGCGCTTCTGAGCGGCGGCCTGGACTCCTACCTCGGTGCCCTCCACTTGCTGGGTACCGGTGATAAAGCGCCGTTGTTCGTCGGCCATTACGACACTGCGACCGCTGTCCGGCACGCTCAGAACACGATTCGCCAGTGGCTGCAATCCTCATATCCCTCTGCCCCGTCTTACACGCAGATCGAATTCACTCAGGTCGGGCAGAAGAAGGAGAGTTCCAGCCGCAGCCGTTCGCTGCTGTTCGTTGCGCTCGGGGTCGCAACAGCTGCAAGGCGAAACGCCTCCGTGCTCTTGGTCCCGGAGAACGGGTTCACCAGCCTGAACCTCCCGCTGCACCCTAATCGGGCCGGTGCGCTCTCCACCAGGTCAACCCACCCCGAGACCTTCTATCGAATCAACACCCTGTTGCAAGACATAGGCCTGGACATCTCGGTGAGAAACCCGTTCGCCGCTTACACCAAGGGCGAAGAAATGCGGCTCGTCGCCGACAACGATCCGCCAACCGGCTGGGAGCACATTGCGGGCTTAACCGTGTCGTGCAGCAAGCTTGATGGCGCTCGCATCAAGGGCGGCAACTCGACCTTGAACTGCGGACTTTGCTACGCCTGCGTCACACGCAAAGGAGCCTTCATCGCGGCCGGAATCACCGACCACACCATCTATCTCGCCGATACCCTGACCCCGGCGGGGCGCGATGAACTCTTGGAGCGACGGTACAGTGACCGCGCCGCTATCAGTTACGCCACAGCACGCGGGATCGACGACGGCGCGATCGACGCTGGGACTTGGCCCCCTGACGCGGACCTCGACGCTATCGAAGACCTCGCACATCGGGGCCTTGCCGAACTCGGACAGGTGGACCTCACATGACCCTTATGCCACTTCCCGCGCTTGATGCACACGCACACATCGCTCCCGACGTCACACGTCCGCAGATCGCCGCATTGGGGGAGGCCGTGGTGTTCGCGATGACGCGGAGCCTCACCGAAGCAGCCCAGGTGAGGAACCAGAGCAACAGCACCCTGATCTGGGGCATTGGTGTACACCCAGGTGTGGCAGCATCCCGCGAAGGCTGGGACCCCGATCAATTCCGAAAGCTTCTTCCCTCGTTCGCGCTGGTCGGCGAAGTAGGGCTGGACCGACGCGGCGGAGACTGGACGCGCCAGCGCGCCATTTTCCACGAGATCCTGACCATCGTTCGAGACGAACCAGTACTCGTCTCCATCCACAGCACCGGAGCCGCAACGGAAGTGGTAAGCCATCTGTACGACTCATCGATGAGAGGGGCCATCCTGCACTGGTTCACCGGCGATGCAACCGACACTCAACGTGCGATAGGCGCTGGCTCCTTTTTCTCCGTCAACGCCGCGATGACCTTGGAACAAATCAGGCTCTTACCGCGAGATCGAGTGCTCTGCGAAACGGACTTTCCAGCACGGAAGGTACGTGCCCGAAAGCCCGCCGACATCGAGCGTGCGGAACTTTTGCTGAGCAAGGCCTGGGGAGTTTCACCGGACGAGGTCCGAGCGACAACATGGTGGAACCTGCGGACGCTGAGCGAGCAGACAGGAGCCATCGAGCGCCTGCCTGAAGCAGTCGCGGACCGACTACTTTATCTCTAACTGCGAGCTTCCCTGAGTTCATCCGCTTGCCCCCTCTGAAACTGGGGTGATGACATGTCCCTGGGTGATGGTTGGGGGTGCTATCTGTTTCGCACGATGTTGGCGAGGGAATCTCCCACGGTTCGCTCGAATACGTAGTTCATTCCAGCGCTGAAGGACTCAGCTTTCGATCCAGGTTTCGGATCGCGTCCGAGTCGAAAACCGGGTAGTCCGGCGAAGGTCGGCCAGTAGAGCATCTGTCCGAAAAGAAGGTCGGCCAGTAGAGCATCTGTCCGAAAAAGCGGTCGACGACCCACTGGTATCGCAGAACGATGATCTCGTCTGCCCCTGTGAGTAGGAAGGGGAACCTCGTCATTGTGAAGCGTTGTTGATGGACAGAACCTTGCTGACGCTCCCGGCTGAGCTGATCGCGGTAGTCCTCGATGGGGCACGACATTTCCTTGAAGCAATACTCAAGATGAACGACGAAGTGACATTCTCGGGCCGTCACTTAGGTTTCACCTGGTCTATGACCAGCAAGATCACCTCGTACCTTCGGCCGACGTTGTTCGTGGACGAACAAGTCCGCGGCCCCTTCACGATGTTCACACACGAGCACCGCTTCGAGTCCACCGAACAGGGAAGACACTGATGACGGACGTGGTCACGTTCAGTGTGCCTTTCGGCATTCTCGGCCGCGCCGCATCTGTCATCGCGATGATCTACCTCAGACACCTCATCAAAGAGCGAGGCAGATACATCGCCACCCAAGCACAACACCACTAGAAACACCGGTGCTCGATGCGGGCCGCTACGCCGTTCATCGCACGAGAAGCACCGCCAGCACTCTCCCGGCGGGTCTATCTCTTTAACGGTGTTTCGGCGGTTTTCCATCAGTAAGTTTCCGATCCCGGCCAACGATCGGCGAACGTGATCGCAAACGCGTTCAGAGCGGGCTTCCACCTCGTTATCCATCGTGCCTGGCCCTTGCCTGTCGGGTCGAGCGAACGTGTCACCAAATACAGACACTTCAGCGCAGCCCCCTCGGTAGGGAAATGGCCACGAGCTTTCACCGCCCTCCGATAACGGGCATTGAGGGACTCAATCGCGTTGGTAGAGCAGAGCACTCGCCGTATCTCTGTGTCGTAATCGAGGAACGGAATGAACTCCTGCCAAGCGTTGGTCCACAATCGGATGATCGCCGGATACCTCTCACCCCAGTGCTCGGCGAGATCGTCCAGCCCCGCGTGAGCGGCAGCCTCGGTCGGTGCCGTGTAGATCGGTCTGAGATCGTGTTTGAGTGCGTCCCAGTGTTGACGTCCCGAGAGCCGAAAGGTGTTGCGGATCAAATGCACGACGCACGTTTGTACCGTCGTGGCCGGCCATACGTTCTCGACGACTTCCGGCAGGCCTTTCAATCCGTCGCAGACCAGGAAGAACACATCCCGGGTGCCGCGATTGCGAATGTCCGTCAGCACGCTCATCGAAGAATTTGGCGCCCTCACCGCCGGTGCCGGCCCACAATCCGAGCACGTCGCGGTGTCCGTCGAGGCTGACGCCGATCGCGGCGTAGATCGGCCGGTTTGCGACCTGCCCGTCTCGAACTTTGACGACGATTGCATCGACGAAAATCGCCGCGTATACCTCGTCGAGTGGTCGGGCAGCCCAGTCCTGCATCTCCTCGAGGACCTTGTCGGTGATCCGCGAGATGGTCTCTTGGGGCACCGAGGCGCCGTAGATTTCGGCGAAGTGGGCGGAGATCTCACCGATCGTTAATCCTTTCGCGTACAAGGACATCTCAATCTTGTTGTCAAGCAGCAACGACTCCCGTGGCGGGAGGTGAATCATGGTAAATGGTGTTGTCTCGGAGCATGGCCCACAGGACGTTGACGCGGCGGCGGGCGAGGGCGAGGACGGCTTGCTTGTGTGTTTTACCTTCGGAGCGTTTGCGGTGATAGAAGGCGTGCGATTGTGCGCTTCGGCGGGTCGAGATCTGGGCGGAGAGGTACATCGTCCGCAGCAGACCTCGGTGGTATCGCCGGGGACGGCGCAGATTCCCGTTGATCCGTCCGGAATCGCGGGGTTGCGGTGCCAGGCCGGCGAATCCTGCGAGTTGGTCGACGCTGGTGAACGCGGCCATGTCGCCGCCGGTGGCGGCGAGGAATTCCGCGGCCAGCAGTGGACCGAAACCGGGCAGGCTCACGATGATGTCGGCGGAGCGATGTCGGCGAAATCGTTCCTCGATCGCGGTGTCGAGTTCGGCGATTTCCGCGTCGAGGGTGATCACCGCCTGCGCAAGTCGGGCGATCATCTGCGCGGCCACCGTTTCCCCGGGCAGCGAGATGCTCTGCTGCGCGGCCGCTACCGAGGCTTTCTGTGCCAATGCCGCTGCGCCGCGGACGTGCTGCTTACGCAGCCATGCTTCGATTCTGGCGACTCCGGCGCGGCGGATCGCGCTCGGCGTCTGGTACCTGGTCAGCAGCATCAAAGGCCCTTGGTTGGTCAGGGTCAGGGCACGTTCGAGCGTTGGACAGACCTCGAGCAACTGTGCCCGCAGGCGGTTGATCTGCCGGGTGCGGTCGAAGACCACATCGAGGCGGTGACCAGTCAAGATGCGCAGGTCTACAGCGATGTCATCGCCAGGCCGCAGCAGGCCGAGGTCGCGGCCTGGTCGGCGATGACGAACGCATCGCGGGCATCTTCTCCGAACTAAAAATGATCTTGCAATTTGAGGGTTGGAATCTTGTTCGACGAGTTCAGTGATGAGGTTGATGGCTGAGCGGGGTCGTGATGGTGCGGCCGGCGGAATCGGCGAAACTGGGGATTCCCAAGGTGACCGCGCTGTTGCGGCGGGCGGCGATCTGATCCATCTCGGCGAGCTTGGCGCGGGCACCGACGAGGCTGACCTTCAGGCCCTCGGCCTCGCCGAACCAGCGGTGGGATTCGGCTTCGGCGATACGGGCGAGGAGGTTGTCCCGGATCTGCTCGAGGCGAGGTCGGGCGGCGGGGTCGGGGCGCAGAAGCGGGCAGCGCAGACAGCTGTGTTCATGGATGCAGGGAGTGTCGTACGAGCGGCCGCAGTCGCCGACGGCGACCTTGCGTTGTTCGAAGTGGCCGACGAATTGCGCCCATTCCTCATCGGTCGGGGTGCGGTATTCCTCGCTGGGGCGCAGCGCGCGGCGGCGGGCGATGAAGGCTCGATGACCGTTGATCACCTCTTCGGGGTAGACGGCTTTGTATCCAATGGTGGTGTTGATGTCACGGTGTCCAGCGACGAGTTGGGCGATGTGCGGCGGCATCCCGTGAGTGATCGCATCGGTGATGAACAGTCGACGGAAGTCGTGGAAGGTGTAGCGCAGCGGGCGATTACTGGCGTCTTTGACGCCGATCGCAGTCAGCGCGTGGTCGAGATATTGGCGTAGCGCCCTCTCCGATACCGCACGGTTCTCGAGTCGTCGGTGCCATTGGAACAACAGCGGCATGGGTGGGTTGTAGACGCGTTCGTTCTTGTCGTAGGAGACCACCAGCGGCACGTGCGGCTGGCCGAGACGGATCCTGGCGATGATCGCGGACAGCACGTCGGCGAGTTCGGGTGAGATCACCAGCAGCCGTTCGGTGTCGGTCTTCGACGGGGTAATTTGCAGCAACGGGATCAGCTCGCCGGTGGCCGGCAGCCGGTACTGGATCAGGCTGTGGTGGGACAGCTCGGTCAGTTCCTCAATACGAATTCCGGTGTGGCGCAATACCTCCACCACAGCCCACGTCCAGAACCCGCGGTGTTCTTCGAAACTGAGAT
This sequence comes from Rhodococcus sp. T9N, assembly GCF_024436645.1. NCBI lineage: Bacteria > Bacillati > Actinomycetota > Actinomycetes > Mycobacteriales > Nocardiaceae > Rhodococcus > Rhodococcus sp. T9N. Next base: position 36,155 of record NZ_JAMSKS010000034.1, read on the forward strand.
CGCGGCGCGGTCCACTCTCAGGATCTTCGGCCCAGATTCGGCCGGTGGTTTCTGTCTTCATCTGCGACCGGCGCAGGGTCGCCCCGGCGGCGGTGAACAGTTCACCTGGCCTGGCGCGTTCGGCGGCTGCGAGCAACTCGGCGGCGCCGGTGCGTTCGGCCGCCACCCAGGAGACCAGCGCTGGCAGCACCGGGAGCCGTTCGCGGGTGCGGGCGTCCATGCGGGACTTTCGTTGTGACCGGTCTTTCTTGTGGGAGGCGTCGCTGGCGCTGACCGGGCAGCGCACCGCCCATGGCCCCCATCGGGCCGGATCGTCGTCGGCCCACTCGGCGATGTCGAGGTAGAAGGCTCGCACCGCGGTGAGCACGCTGCGCCCGTCCAGTCGCGCCGAGGCGACATCGACCCGTTCACCGTCGTGGGTGGTCCTCGTGCGGGTGAGCGCGCGTTGCTTCCACGCCGCAGCGACGTCGCGAGGCAGTGTGAGCGAGTCGATGCCAGGGTGGTGGGCCTGCAGATCGGCCCAGAACAACTTCCCGAGCAGGTAAGCCAGGCGTTGCAACGAGGAGAAGTCCACCGACAGCTGACGTTCCCGCAGGTAATCGACCAGCACGTCCCGCACCGGCCGGCAGGCGATCCGGTAGCGGTCGATCAGCTGCTCACAGCTCGGTTGCCCGCGGCCGGAGAACATCTCGATGGCGGCGGGCGCATCTTCGCTCAGGACACCGTGCGCGCGCAGCAGCTGGTAGAACAACGGGCTGTGGGCGTAAGCCTCGGATGTGGCGCGCATGCGGGCTGCGATCCCGAGAAGCTCAACGCAGTCGCCGACGCGCACCGCGTCGACCGAGCCGCCCTTGGCGGCCATGATGACCGCGATCCGGGTCAGTGCCTGCTGCCCGCTCTGCAGTCCGACCCCGCCATCCGTGCACAACTGGGCGAGTGCGGCGAAGGCTCCCGGGTCCCGGGTGCGGGCCATCTCGGTGGCGAGGTTGCGGCGCGCCGGCGCGAACCGCAGCAACCACTCCTGACTGGGCCGGATGACATCGGCACAGATCAGCACCAGCAGCCCGGGGCTCAAGTGCGGCAACGGTTTCGCGCGCAGGGTGTCGGGCCTGACCAGATCCCGCCAGTCCCGCTGCTCTTCCGCGCTGCTGGCCCGCCACCGCTGCTGCCAGCTGTCCCCGGACTGGGTCTGCAGCCAGCTCAGCACCGCCAGGATCCCCAGCCGCCGAGTCTGTTGGCTGTTCGGGTTGTCCAACGCCAACGGCGCGGACAGGACCCGACCGAGTACCTCGGAGCGGCTCGGCTCGGTTGCCGACCACGACACGGCGACAGGCCGGGGCGGGAACGAAGCGAGCAGTTGCGCCCCGGTCGGATTCGCCGACTCGGTGATTGCCAGCGGGGCGTCAACGGTTGGCGTCCAGATCCTCTGGCCGCTGGCGGAGGTCACGTCGCGTCCTTGCCGAACATAATCTGCAGACTCTCGGCGCGGTATTCCGGAGCTGGCGGTGCGTCCGGGGGACGGTCGCGGCGACGCGAATGGAAGGTGAGCATCCCGGCGATCACTTCCTCGGTCACCGGATTCAGGTAGCGCTGTGTGGTGGACAGGTTGGCGTGGCCCATCACCCATTGAATGTCGGCCAGCGGCACCTGCGGGTCGCGAGCCATCCGATACGCGGCGGTGTGGCGAAGGTCGTGCAGCGACCAGTTCGAACCCAATGCTGCGTTGGCGCGGGTGAACATCGCCCGTGCCGCGTCATAGCGTAGCGCCCGAAACGGGCGCCGCAGCGTCCACCACAACGGCTCGTCCCGGCCGGACGGAACGAGACCGTTCAGCTGCGCCTGATACAGCCGAAGCCACACGAACGCGTCAGGTGCGGCGGGCAACGGTTGCAACACCCGGGTTCCCTTCCGGATCACGGTGATCAACTGTTGTCCAGGGTCGACATCGGAGACCTTGGCGCCCAACAACTCCGAGGCCCGCGCCCCGGTCGAGACCCAGAATGCGACCAGTGCCCGGTCGCGATGAGAACCTAGCTGCGCGAACAACTCGTCGAATCGGTCGTCCGGGATGCAGCGCGGCGCCCGCGTCACCACCTTCGGGCGATACCGGCCGCTGCGTTGCCCGGGGAACGGATCCATCGGGTTGTGGTGCGCATTCGCCCGACCTTCGCGGCGGTGCCGAGACAACGGGAACGGATTGACCATCGGCCCAGTGCCTGCCTCCAGGTGAAAGTCGTAGAAGCCCCGCAACACGCTCTCACAGTGCGCAACCGTCGCCGCCTCGTACCGGTCACCGCGAATGGCCTTGCCGGTCAACGAATTCGACCCCGACGAGGCCTGCTGCAAACCCGACTGCAGGGCATCGCCGTCGGGATAACGCCAATGCGGTCGCGCCGGTTTGACCGCGATCTGCAACCAACGGCAAAAATCACGTGCCTCGGTTCGAGTCGCCTGGTCCCAGTCCACCTCGAGCACCCACAAGAACCGGAACCAGCGCAATAGATCCATCCCATACGAACGATGCGTCGTCGCCGGTCTCCCGCACGCCGCCAACTCGGCAAAGAACGCCGCTACCGGCGCGACCACCGTGCCATCACCGTCAACGAGTCGATACGGCTCGAACAGATCTTCCGTCGCCTCGAGCAACCCCAGCGCCGGGACCACCAGTCCGGACAACTCGCGCGGCACGTCCCTGTCGTTGGTCATGAGAAACGAACCTAGCGAGCCCAGTCGAGCCCCGCACGCATCTTCGGAAAGGCCGACACGGTAGTTCGGTCAACAGGTCGGTCTTTCCCTCACCTCGGTACCCGGCCGCGGCCCGGTGCATCATCAGGCCGGTCAGGTACGCGACTGGCTGACTGCGGGCGGCGAGCAGTCCGATCACCAAGGCAGCACCTCCTCGATTGAGGTCGATCGCCCACAACAGCTCGCCACCAGCTGCCAGCGTGAGTGCCTCGTCGATCAGAGTCGTCAACGCGGTCTCGTCGTTAGCGATCCGGCTCGAGAACAACCGCTGACCGGCCTCGTCGATCACCACACAGTGGTGATGCTCTTTACCGATATCGATTCCAGCCCACAACTTGTTCGGCACCAGCTTCACCCTTCGATCGATCTGCTCCATCCGTGCGGTTCCCTGGCAACGACCTCCCCGGCTCAGTCCTACAGCAGCGATGGCTCGCGATTCTCAATCAGCAGTCGAGTCGTTGCAGAAGCTGCGGGTGGCCATGTCCTTGAAGCAGTCCGTGCCGCACCAACATGACAGCCATACCCGCAGCTCCCAGGGGCTCTCCGATCTTACGAATGACCGGATCAAACCCGCACCTAAGAAAGTAGGAC
>NZ_JAMSKS010000034.1:39590-39788 GCF_024436645.1 Rhodococcus sp. T9N
ACCAACATGACAGCCATACCCGCAGCTCCCAGGGGCTCTCCGATCTTACGAATGACCGGATCAAACCCGCACCTAAGAAAGTAGGACAACACGATCTTGTGGACCTCGTTCAATCGACGTTGGCGCTTTTTGACGATCTGAATGGGAGTGTCCGATTAACGGTGGATCCGACCTTGATGTCGGTTAGTTACCGTTCAG
>NZ_JAMSKS010000035.1:0-31742 GCF_024436645.1 Rhodococcus sp. T9N
GGGGCAAGCCCCCCTGTTGACCGAATTCCAACGCGCGGCGCGCCGGACTCGTGGCTGCTTTTCGTTGTGGCAAAAAAGATTCCAAGAGAAGGCGCGCACAAAAAATGTGTGCGCTGTTTCGGTTGCGGCGCAATCGAAAGTGGTGGTGCCATCCTTTGGCTGATCGGGACGGCACCACCGAATCGTTATCTTCCGGTTCGAGTGCTCGCTGTTACCGCCGCCGTGCGCAGTTGGTCCCAGAGTGCCGGATTCATTCCGAAGTCGAGTGCGCGCTCGAACAACTGCCCGAAGGAATGAGCCGGATCGAGAGTGCGCCCCACGATGAGGGCCTCGCGAGAAAGCGCCGCATGACGCGCCACCCAATGGAATATCGCGCCGATGATGATCACCGGACCGGCAAGGTTGGCGGGCAGTAGTGCCCCTACTTGCCGCAACATCTCAGCGGCGGCATCGGCGTTCTTGTCCGTCACATGTACGAACAACAGATCACGGACAGTCACATCGTACATCGCGGCCGCGATAAGCGCTGCATGTTCGTCCGTGACGACGATTCCCCCGTCATTCTTCGCACGACCGATATACGGCGCTAATCCACTGGTGAACGCGAGTTCGGCTGCCCCGCGTGGATCCATGGCCGCCAATTTCACTCGCTGCTGATCGAAACCTTGCGCGACCGTTGCGGCGCGCTCTGCGCCGAACTGAGCTGGTTCGAAAGCTGCGCGCATCTGCGCACGAGTCTGCAGCGTGGCCACGCCGAGTGACTGCGCCTCCAACACGATCGGATGCGACCGCAAATCCATCTGGTCACCGGCCTGCAACGCGAGCGATCCGACGCCGTGCCACCGGCGAACGACACCCTCGGTGAAGACGTACACCGGTGTAACCGCATCCGGTCGGAACTGCTCGAACACCTCACCCACAGCATCGCCACGCTCAACCGGCCCGAACACCACTACCAACATTTCGCGGCACTGGGCGAACGGAGTGGCGCCCTCCAGATTCGCCAGAACTCGCCCCGACTCGACATCAGTCAGCTTGATCATCGCAACCGGCATCGGCTCGAGATCGAGGGCGATCACAACCACCTCATCGACAGGAATATGACCGCCGAGCGCAACAGCACCGGCAACGCAATCGGACGGCGAAGACAAACGAAAAGTACTCACAGGTAACCCCTTTGGGTCGTGGGGGTGCGCTGGTGAGGCGCACCGGACTAGGACAACACCGATGACACTGCCACATGCCTCCGACAAAAAGAGCCATGAACGGCGGTGAAATGCCGCCTGCCCTCGCCGTGCCGGGGGCAGGGCGAGACATGGAAGATGGCCTGGTCGCGCGGTTGCGCGGTTGCGCGGTTGCGCGACCAGGCCTAATCCACGGGTGGCGGCCGGCGAATCCATCGGGACGCGCGCAGGCTCCGCCTATATCGCAGCGACGCTCGCCGCTGTCATTGCTCCGACCGCAGTGCGCACCAGCAGCGAATTGGTGCCCTGCGCCTGTGCGATCCACTCTGACTGTTCACTCTCACTGAGTGACAACCATTCTCGCGACGTCAACACCGAGCAGTCGAGTGCTGCAACAACCGTGAGTGGTGTGAGAAGCCTCCAAGCGGCCAAACGATAAACATCGGCGAACTGTGCATTGACCGGAGGCCACTGCGCATCTGGGTACAACCTCGAAAAAGACTGCGCTGCAATATTCTCCACTGCCGCAGCAACCGGGTAGTGCCGAGACTGCCGAAACTCACCGCTGTGGATTTCTGTTCGATGATCACTCATGAGCGGATCTCCTCTGAGACGGTTCCGGCCGCCGCGGTCTGCGCACCTTCATCGCGACGTTTATGCCCGCTGAGCTTGTGATACGGCATGGTGTCAGTCCAACTCCCCCCGACAATGGAAGGAATCGTCACAGACTTTTTGTTGACCCGGACAACCGGGTACCAACCACCGGACCACTGGACGAGATCGCCCTTCGAGATCGTGTCGGGACCGTAGTTCGTCGCCTTCCCGGATTCGATTTGCTGAGCCCGGACCGCTTCCCAGTAACTGATCTGGTCCTCGCGCTCGGCGATCCTGCTTTCGAGCAGTTCCCGGTAAGCACCTTGCGCAGGTGGGAATTTCTCGACCTGCTTGATGTCGCCCAGGACAAACAACGTCCGTTCATGTCCGTCGCGTTCGCGCTGGTCCGCCCGCTGATCGGCGTGAAACTTGTCGATGCGGTTCTTCACCGTCACAGGGCTGTAGCGAGCCTCTGTAGTCGCAGCTGCGGACTCTGCACGTTGTTGCGCTTGCCGCGCAACATTCTGGGCGAAAACTGCCTGACCGAGCCGCCTGTGCGCTGTATTGAGTGCTCGTCGATGGCGCTGTTCGGAATGATGACCGATCTTGATCGGCTCTCCCCCGGGAGGCAGCGCTTCGACCGCGCGATGTTCCGCCTTCCACGCCTGCTCCGCCCTATCCGAGTGGCGTTCCGCCTTCTGCTCGAGTGCAGCGACGCGCTCCGCCTGCCGATCGATGCGATCGGCTTCAACCTCGACCGCCGGCCTGGCTGTGGCATCGATTGAAATCTCGACCTCGAAACCCTGCGCCCGTAAGGCATCCGCCGTCATGTCGATCAAGCGAACACGGGGCGCTCGATCGCGACTCCCCCGCACTCCCCACATCGCAATGCTGCGAAACCACCGCCACCCGTGCGCCCGCAGTACCTCGCCGGAACCGTCACCGCGGGAGGTTCCATCGATCAACGTGCCATCAACCGCGCTGTGCGAAATCGTCAACATGCCAACTCCAAAATAACCGGTAGAGGGAGGATGGTCAGTCCGCCCACACTTCACTAGGACACCGATCATTCTACCGCCTGACCTGCCGATATATGGGAAACTTTCGATGAAAATGCCCCTGCCCCTCACGGTGCCGGGGGTAGCGTGAGGGGCAGGGGCAGCGGGCGGTAGGTTGTGTTCGGAACCCCGCAGTTTCGGCCCTTAGCCGACATGTGTGTGTTGAAGTGGATGAGGGTATTGAAACGGCAGTAGTACAGAGGATGAGGATCCCACCGATGACGCAGCAAGAGCCGTGGCGCAGGATCTCCAACCCTGTTGATTTGCCGGCCTTTAGCGGTGCCGCCGACCTGCGAGTGCTTGATGTAGAGGTTTTCGAATGCATCCTTCGTGACCACCTGATTCCTCGATCCTCAGAGCGAAAGTACAACGCGCACTGGCGAAACTTTTGGAATGTGCTGGCTTTCGACGATGAATTGGCGGATCGGGCGACGGCCATCCTCGAAGACTTCGTGGATCAAGCCAAAGCAGCTCTCGACGCAGGAGAGTTGGATGACAAACAACAAGGCCGCGCCAGGAAATTCATCGACAAATCAGTCATGGCGCTCGACCGAATCGACAAGGCAGAGGATGCGCCTCTGGCCTGGATAGGCGAGCGGGCAGCACAGTTCAACCCGCGATCACGCGAGGTCATAGAAAAGCTCGTCCAAGCCATCGCGGAACACCGCAAGACTTTGGACAACGAAAAACTCTGGCGAGTACTCAGACGCGTGGGACTGGACCCGGACGCACGCTGACCTCTCATTGATCGCGGTTTTCACCACTGTGGGGACTTTTCCAATACGTCGGTATCGCGACGTTGCGTGGTGTCAGCGCAAAGCCGCGGCCACAGCGAGCTGCGAAAGGTCCACTACTGGACCGTCTTCAGCCCAAACCTGAGTCCTACCGACTGCCAGGATCTCGCGAGAAGGCAACACACACCACGGTTCGACACGCGAGAGCACCTCATGAACGAGAACAGTGGCGTGGAACCGTGTCGGCACAGTAGTGACGTCGAGCAACTCACCTCGCCGCCGCAAGTCGGCCGTCGATCGAGCAGTGCCGTTACTGATCACCACTTGCCGAAGCGGAAGACCGCGTAATGCGAGTACTCCAACGACGTGCGGTTCCAGCCAACCTTGTTCGCGCCATGCGGGAAGGATCCCTCGCCCCTTGGGCAGAGAGATCTTCGTGATCGCTTCACTCGCATAATCAGCAGCCTGTTGTGATCGTTCCTGGGTGTCGGCCGGCGGGCGGCACAACTGCAGAAGTCTGGTGTGCGGAATCGCCGCATTCTGGCGATTACTGCCCGCCATCCATCGCTGGACAGTGCGAACACTGACGCCGGCCACATTTGCGACGACAGCCGTATCGACGTGTCCGGTGGGGGTACGCCCGTAGCAGGCCCCCAACATCGCTTCGAGGCGCTTGCGCGTCCAACGAGGGGCCGCAGGAGCCATCACGGGCGATCGATCCCCATCTCGTCGATGCGTTCGAATTCCCAGCCGGCGACATACTGCTCATCGGCATGGTTCGTCATCCACTTGGACACACCTTCATCGCCGTTCTGCTCGAACGCAGACCACATTGCTTCGACATCGGCAGGGGTGAGTTCGAGTTGGATCTGGCGGTCCCGCTTGTAGGTCTTACCGGCGGCGCTCGGACCTTGATGACCACGTACGCGAAGGTGACCACCCCGATTTGCGAGTGCCTTGCCTTTCGACGTCGCTCGAAAAGATGCCAGCGCAGCTTTGCGTCCGCGCTGCGTCGTGGCCACTTGCCGTGACTTCTTTGCGAGTTTCTGCAACGTGTCTGCTTTGGGTTTACCGATCCGCTGGTGGCCCTCTGTCGCCACCCACCGCTGAACCGTACGTTGGGTTACCCCAAGGTCTTTGGCAGCATCTGCAGTGTTGAGCCCACCTCGCTTATTGAATCCATACGCAGCGATCAACAGTCCTCGAACGTCCGGAGCTCCTCGCCCAGGTGACACCGAGGCGCCGCTTCTTCCAGTGAGAGCACCGAAGATTTTCGACCGGCGGCCAGGATCTTTGTTCGCGTTCTTACGTGCCATCACTGATCACCACCAACGGCATAGTCCGCGGCATTCCAATCCAAATGGAGTTGGTCTTTTCCTCGGTAGCCCTTACCGGTCAAGAACTCGACCTGGTCGGCGAGCATGGCCGAGCCTTCCCATTTGTACTGCCCGAACCCGCGACCTAACGTCTCTTTCTCCCCCGGCCAGGAAGCGATCGGATCAGGATTGTCAGACACGTACAGAACGGTGTCGTTCGAGATGGCAACTGGCCACCGGTTACTACCCCTACCGATCTTCACCACCCGGCGGAGGATGTTCGCCCTAGCCTTCGCAATGATGTGATGGCGCCGTTCAGGAGCATAGCCCGGCCGACCCTTCATGAAATCGCTACTGCCAAGCATGCCCAGAGTGCGCGTGTACACAACCTTGAGTTGATCGCGGGCGAGCTGAGCATCAGGATCATCGAGGTCCAACGCCGTACGCGCATCACGGATCCGCTTGTACCAAGGATCGAGAACTCTCCCGTGCTCGTTCCACACGTACGCCTCGATAACTTCCGGCTCATACCCGAGTTCGAGCGCGTACTGCATGGTCGGCGTTGTCACCCATTTGGGCTCGTTAATCGAAAGCCCTCTCGGATTCAAAGGATTCGGGTACCGCCAGTCCGAGGATTCCGGAATCTCGATCTTCCAGTAACCAGGCAAAGACTTGTCGAAAATTACCCCGCTCTCGTGATGCTGCGGATCTCCAATTCCGAGTTCGAGACTGGCGATACCCGCAGCGTGGGATCCGCCTCGATCGTATGCATGGATGAAGAGGTTTCCGCTCTCATCCGCCGTCAGCGGCCGTGACCAGTCGATATCAGTTTCGGTGTTACTCATCTGAGACGGCGGAACCGGTTGTGATGGAGCGAAAACCGTGTCCCGTTCCCGCGAACGAGTGCTGATCATGAGATCGAACCCCGTCGTAGATGCAGACATTGCCCACGGAAACTTCAACGCGTCGGCGAACGTCGCCAAGCGTGCCGCCAATACCGCCGGCGTCGGGTCATCGGCGAGGATCGGCATATCCGCTTCGTCCTGACCCATTGCCGAGACAAACGCTATCCAGACACCCCGTTCGTCGCCATGCCACACCCGCGTCCACGTACCCAGACGATCACCGAACTTTCCGCCCAGAGACCAGCCCTCCTCCAAAGCCTCAGTCACGAAAGGGATTCCTGCAGTCAACGTGCGCATTTCTTCAGCACGTTGACGAGGATCATCTCCGAGGGTCCCTGTCTCGATCCCGAACCGCCGCGCCATGGCGTCGGTCACCCAGATTTGCCCGGGCTCGCTCCATCGTTCATTCACTGCGGTACCGAAGTTCTGTGCCCGGATCACTTCGGCAATGTGCCCCACGTGGAGGATGGGGCCGGGGTCGATAACCTCACCGCTTGGTAGCCATAATCCATCGACGTCGAGTACCCCCGCCGGCCCGGCGAAGCGCCGTCGATTCGCCGCACTGCCGGTTGTGCTCGGATCGAGCCTTACTGCGCGACTTTCGCTGGCGTACGTCGAAGTTCTCCCTGAGTTTCTGCCCGAAGGTAGGGATATGCCGGACAGCGGCGACACGTTTTCCGTCATGTCATCGCTATTTGGAGATGAAACAGACAGCGCCGCACGCGTTTTGGCCGTGCTGTCGAGCCAGCACTCGATGTGCATCGGGCGCTTTTCGAACGCGAAGGGTGAGGTGAGTCCACACATCGAGCACGGTGCGGCGGGGAAGATCGGTTCGGCGACCCCTCTGCAGCCTTCCGCGTCGTGATAGCTTGCCACCTGCTCCTCCTCGGCGATAGCAGATACGTTCAAGTTCTGCGTGTTATCGGGCATGGAGGACTGTAGGCGATGACCCCGACTGGCTTTCGCTGGCAAGATGTCTGAAAGGTGCGAGAGATGGTGCGCCTGAGAGGGGCGGGATATGGCACTTTCGTCTACAGGTCCGCGACTGACGCCAGGATTTCTCGTGTCATCCGATCCTGAAGGACATGTTCCGTCAGAATCTGAGGGACCTGTTCCGTCGGACTCGTCATCGCCAAGTACCTTCCACAACCTCAACGCGGTCAAGCGCTGACGCCGATCTTCACAATGGATAGTGCGCTGGACCGTGTATCTAGGCGTTTTACCCGCGCGCTCCTCGCCGATCAGGATCCCTTCGTCGTACAAGGCTCGCAACGCCGTGCCGCGGTCGATCTGTGGAGCATCCGACATCGATTGTGCTGCTGCCTTGAGAACCTGCTCGAGAGCCGTTGACTCCACGAGCAACTGGGCTTCCCCATCGCGTGGCGTCGGATCAGTAAGTACATAGCCGAGGCGGATTCCGCGCGCATCTTCGCGATATTTCTTCACGTCTTGGAATTCACCCACAAATGTCCGTCGCCACCCCAACCTGTTAGCCAGGGGAAATACGGGAGCCTCGCCGGTCCGAACATCGTCGACATACGCCAATCCGGTACGTAGGGCATGGGCAATCAGCTCGCGAACCCGCGCGCCAGTGCGAGAAGGCAAATCAGGATCGGCGGCCGCGGTAATCGCGTCGCGGAGCCCGACATGGACCATCTCTAGGGTCTGATCGACTTCTTGGTCTGTCAATGCGCCCACATCGAGTAGAAAACGGGTCATAGCAACCCAACCGCCCCAAATCGCGCCCACGGCTTCAGCTTGGCGCACACTCTCCCCACTCGAGCGCAGAGACTCGGCATAATGCGCAGCGGCTCGAGCCGCTATCTCGCGAGTCTCGTCCAAATGACTGGCCAGATACTGCAGGAAGCTGGCCATCAACAAGGCGCGGCCGTGCCGACTCTCGTCCCGGTCGAGAGCAATGAGCTGATCCAACTCGATCTCATCCGCTTGCAGAGGTACTGCAAGCATGCGCTGAGCGCCCGATCCGGGACGAGGCATGACCTCGGAGGTGACAACAGCTGACGCGCGAGGGGGTGTGCCATCGAGAATGCCCAAACCATCACGAGTGGAACGCGATCGAGATTCTCCGTTATGCACCATGCGTGCGAACTCCTCCAGGGACTTCTGAGCGGCACCCCAATCCCGCGTCGGAGCAACGTCATCAGCCCAGTAGAGGGCATCCTTCGCCGAATTCAGTTTGATCCGAAGGGCATTGAGCGTATCTCCATTGCCCGACATGGACGATGCCGGCCGCCGCCGATCCCACAACTCCCCCCAGTGATGCATCGCGATGGATGTCAGAGACGTCTTGTACGACCCCGGTGAACCCACGATCAACAGCACCCACGGGTTCGGGCCGAGAGCAGATCGATAGACGTGCCCGAGCAACGTCGCGGACACACGCGAAGGGAACTGAGTCAACATCGAGCCTGAATGCGCCAAGAACGCCTCTCGGATCCGCGTCGCATCTCGAATCGGTGCAGGCAGGTCGTAACGAGCCAAAGGTCCACTCAGCAAGACCGGAGCCACACGTGCTCCATCACCACTGATCGCGCCCCCGGCATGCACAAAGAACCACTCCCCTTCCGGGGTCCGTCGCCATCCGGTGGATCTGAACCGAACGGTTCGCGCGATCGTCCCGCCGGCGACCTTGAGCGCATCACGCAACTTTGCTATTCCGGAAGGACGTGAGTCATAAGCAGGAGGGCCAGGCAACGATTCGACCCAACCGCAGTCGCGGTAGTCGAGAGCGGCGATCCGGAGCCGCATGAATTCCCCGGTGTCGGGATGTGTGTAACCGATGATGACGGCTGAAAGTTGCTTGGGTGCAGGAGGATTCGCCTCTCGCTGTCCGACAATCCCCTCTCGTCCCATCAGTTTGGGCAGGTCGATGTCGAACGACTCGTCCTGAGCTTCCAGATACTCCATTTCGACGATGCGGGCGTCCAAACCCAAGACGAGTTTGGCACTCTCTTCACCATCTTTGGTCGTTGTGATCTCGACCAACTGCATATCGACGATTCGATACGTCGGCGCTGAAATCGCCGAACCTCGCTGAACGGTGGATCCTGCAGGCGCGGCAGAAACTCCAGTCTCGAGGACATGCGCAGATCCAGACGACGAACCAGCGGCCTCTTCTTGAGCTGCTGGCACTTCATTGTGAAGATCAGGATCCTGCAGCAACGGAGGGACCGGAACCTGAGCTATTTCATGTGACCCTCGAGCTGCATTGCGCGCCAGACGCCAAGCGGCCACTGCCTCGTCGGCCGCCTGACCTGCCCACTCACTGCCCTCCGCGGCAGCCTGGAGACGGCAACGATCCACAGCTTCACTCAATATCTCGAATCGAAGTTCCGATTCCAGGGCCCAACGCTTGGCGCGCTTTAACGAGAGCTGCGAATCACTTGTATCAGTGATCGAGGCGATGTGAGCATGAGCCTCGGCTGCGGCTTTTTCGACAAGTAGGTGCTTCCCGCGCACCGCACCCGCGTACGCGTGCGCCGCGACCTCGCCGGCGTTGACGGGGATGAAACCACCGAATTCGTCGTCCTCTCTCCATTTCCCAGCGAGTACGTGATCAGAGAAATCGCTCTTGGGCTCGAGTGTCGCCGGTAACAGCAGTTGTACGTGCGCTCCCACTCCTCCGAGTAAGGACGCAAGATCGATGCCCCGATTCCAACCGGCGTCGTCGCGATCGAGAACGATTCGAACGGTGGCCTTGTGAAAGATCTCTGCACACTCAGGAGGAAAACTGCGCCCACCTTGTGCATTGGTCGTAGCGACAAGCCCCAATTGTTCGGCGGTGTCGACATCCTTTTCACCTTCGAGGAGCCAGATAGCTTGTCCGGCAGCGATTGCCTCAAGGATCTGTGGCAATCGATAGAGAACCGAGCGGAATTCGCGGGGTTTCTGTTTGACGCGCCGGCCGAGGGGAGAAATGAAAACTTGCCGAAACTGCTTGTGCCGACCCAGCTCACAGCTGGTGCACTCTTCCCGAATCACCTCCTGGACAAGCTTGCCCTCCGCATCGACGTACGGGTATGCCGTGACATGCATCCAGGCGTGATCAAGTTCACGAGCGGAAGATTTCGTCGCAATCGGCTTGGGAAGTGCGCCCAGCTTTCCTCGGCGTCGGCCGGCAGTCCGCTGACGCGCTGACCGTCCGGCGAGGACTGAGGTGGAACTCCCAGGAGGAAGGGGTGTATCGAAGAGATCGGACGTCGCGATCCCCAGTGCGTCAACAATGTCCTGCGCGCTAGCGGCGCAACCATGGCACTTGAGCAGGACCTTTCCGCCGGCACCATCATCCGTCCACGTTACCGACAGGGACGCGTTGTCATCCGGATGAACTGGGCACCGCGCCGAGAGCTGCGTGGAGCTGCGCACCTTCATTCCACCCGAGGACTCAAGAAGTCCCCGAATGTTGTCCATCGACCACATATGGCCGCGGCGCGCGGGCAAGGTCATCATTTAGTACCGACGGGTGCGTATGTCACAACGACACGGCCCACAAAGGTGGCCTCCCCAAGCGGGGTTGAGCTACCATTGAAGACGCACCGCTCCTTTCACGGATCGAGCGGACGGAAAATTCGAGAAAAGCCCCCCTCCTGCCGCCAAGCACGGGGGGTTTTTCGCTGTCTAGGTAAAGATCATGTCCCCACCATCCGTAGTTGCTGGGGTCGAGACCGTCGTTCCACAGCTGCAACCAAACGGTCGACCTGGACATTGCTAGATGCGTACTGCCCGGGATCGAGACGATGCAACGACTCCGGATCAAGCTGAACGATGATGTAGTCGGGCACGTCGAAGCCATGAACGAGAGCAAGGACGAGTACTGCGTAGTCGCCAGACGGGAGACCGATCTCCCGGGCGCGTTGCTCGTAGACGTTGTGTTGACATTCAGGCGCCCGAGTTGCAATGAACCCGCGCGGCCCCTTGTGTGGACGTGCCATAACGCAACCTTAGATCCAATTCGTATCTGATAGCGATTACCCCCATTTTCGGGTGTGTCGCGTGCTGGTGCCGAAACCATGGTGACAGCTCACTCCCCTTCCTTTGATCGCCAGGTATCCCGTCCTCAAAAGAGAGGAGGTTCTTGGAGATCACTCCTGTGACCGATCCCGTCGAAGAACTTTTCGTGAGTCTGCTCCGGGCTCATCACATCTCCGCACTCCCAGTCAGGACATGACACGACACATGTAGCCAAACACCACCCGAATCCCTCTACGCGCGAACCTCAGCGGAAAAGTGTGGGGAGCATGGGGAGCGAGACAAAAGTACAGTTCAAGGCACATAAAATGCTCCCCACGCGAGTGGGGAGCATTGTGGGGAGCGAAGTGGGGAACGAGGAGAAAGACGTAAGTCCGAACCAATATTGGAGAAGGAACTACTTCCCCGCACACCCCTACTTCGGCCGAGTACCCAGATGGATTTGCAATGCAACCGCTACCACGACACTGCGCGACGGTGCGCCGAACTCCGCGACTTTCTCATCGAGCCAGTCTCGCTGCGCTTTCGTGAACCGCAACTGAACCTGGATTCCACCTCGAATCTGAGGCGACCTCCGTCGCTTGGGCAACGAACTGAATGCACCAGCTTGTGGGCTCTTCGCCGACCCCAGCCGCAGGATCTCCGCTACTTCGCCGATCTGTTCGTCCAACGCGACTTCGGCGACATCGGCGTACGTCCCCCCGATCCGCCCCTTCTCAGCCTTCAGGGCCGTCAGAGTGGCGCTATCGATGTAGATCGGCATGTTCTCGACCGTGTCAACATCAACAGGCGCGTCATCGACATCCATCGTCGGAGTGGATGATGCGGCCGGTTCGGCGGGTTTCACATCACCTGCGGCCTCAGGATCGGGCAACGGCGGGGTCAACGAGGACATGCGTGACTTCGCCGACTGAAGGGCTTCGACCGGAGGAGTTTGAGAGGCATTGTCCGGAATGCTCGGTGCCTGCGTCTTCGACGCGACCTTCGGGTCTGGCGGGGTTTCAGAATGCTCTGGCTCTACCGGCATCGGCATACCTGGTGCTGTGGAACGAACGGCGGGCGACGTCTGCTCAGAGGTATCGGCAGGGTCCACGGGAACTGATGGCCGCGGCGCACGCGTCGGCGGCAGCATTCGAGCCAGCCCCGCTCCCCTGCGCCCGGGCCCACTGGGCGGGGAGAATGCGTCCTCGAGGCTTTCGCGAGCAATCTTGCGTGCGCTCACGACACTGCCTCGACTTCCTGATTGATCTCGGTCAGTTTGCCGATGATTTCCATCGTGAGCTTTTCGTAGTCCTCTGCGAGCCCAGTTGCGTTGCGCGCCAAGAAATCTTCTGCAGGCTTAGTTCCTGCTCGAAGTGCCTTGAGGCGGCCTTTCTGTGCGGCAGCGGCTTGAGTTTCGAGTTCGTGGGCGAGGATGCCGTGGCGACGTAGGTCGAAGCCTGCCGTTTCCAGGTAGCGGATATAGGTATCGAAGACGGGAGCTGATTCTCCGATGATCTCGTAGACAGAGTCTCGAACTGCATCTTCGAGCCGAGAGGATCGGGACCCGATACCGAAGAGGACGACGCCGGCGAGGCGGAGGTCCGGATTGACGCGTCGAGCGCGTTTGAAGCGCTTCGCAATTCGAGTGAGACCGTCAAGGCTGCCTTCATCTGCTCGAGTGGGGATGACCACGCCTTGGCAGCACGCAAGAACGGCGTCGAGGATCATAACGTCACCAGGCGGGGTGTCGAACAAGATGAGATCGTAGTTCGCCGCAACGCCGGAAAGCGATCGAAACAGCAGGTCACCTAGTGTTTCAGGCTCGCCGTCGTCGTCGCTATGAGACCTGTTGGCACGTGAGAACATCAGGCCCTGGATATCAGCGAGCGTGGGGCCACCAGGAACAACGTCGAGGCCTGGCCGGACATCCTTGAGTAGCGGGGGCTCAGTGCCGGTAATGAGCGCATTGAGCAGGTCTTGACCGTCGGCGACGTCGTACCCGAGGTCGCGGGCGAGGTTTCCCTGAGGGTCAAGGTCGAGGATGAGGACTCGCCACCCACCAGCGGCTGCAAGCCCACCACAGTTGGCGCTCAATGAGGTCTTCCCTACCCCGCCTTTGCCGTTCGCGAAGGCGATGGTATTGGGGATCTGCTTGCTGAACGCAGTTTCGGAAACGGCTGCTGCGATGTTCTGTGCCATTTGGTCACTCCGACGTTGGTTAGGTTCCGGATGAAAAGTGTCTGCCGATTTTCACGCCGCACAACGCGTAGGACATCGCGTGTGATCGATGGCGGTCATTACGGGGTGTATTCACGCTGCAGTGCACGCAGGAATTGTTGCCCGTAAGTGTGCTGCATTCCCCACGTGATTCGCTGCCTGCATACAGGTAGTGAATCACGGGTGAAAACTACTTGCAAGCCATGCGTGAAAACACGCAGGTAAACACGGTGGAAATCACGCCAGAAACCATGCCGGAATTATGGCGGGAAAGTGGGCGTGTGTTGCTGTAAGAATCGATGCCAGGAACTGTGCCGGAAGCCTCACCAGAACCTCCGGCGCAAGGAGTGAGGGAACCACTGCCGGAAACGCCGCGGGAAATCGCACGTGAAACTACAGTGGAGTTGAGGCCAGAAATGCCGGGAGAACAACTGCCGGAAACCGCAGTAGTCGAAACGCCTCAAATCCCAGTGGAAGACGTGCTGGAAGCCGGGCCATATTTGAGGGCGGAGGCGACAGGAGAATCCACAGAGGAACCCGAGGCAGAAGCTGCAACAGAACGCGTGACGGACGCCGTGCCGGAATCGGGAGCGGATACTGCGGGAGAAAGATCCGAAGACGTCACAGCCGTAGTCAGGCCGAATTCCACCCAAATCGGCCCCATATCTGGCAGACAGGCCGCCGTCGTCCAACGCGGGCACGATTTCGCCCCTTCCCTGAACAACGGAATTGGTGCCATAAACGGCGGTATAAAGCCGTTTGACAGGCAGTTTTGTCCTAGATGCTCAATGGGGAGAACTGCTGGCGTGGTGTGCGACGCGGATCTCCGGCTGGACCGCGCTCGTGCCTCTGACTGTTGATCCGATTGCTGAGTCCGACCTCGGTCGTCGTATGCAACGCGTGAAGCAGATCTGATGTGTGGACGTGCGGCTGTAGCTCGACGACAAGGTCGACGAGTGTGTCCTCAAGGAGCTCTTCAGCAGCTCGATAGAGCTTCCACAGCTGGGATAGTTCCCACGCGAGAAGTAGGGGGCTCGCGAAGAAGAATCCAGCACACATCTTCCGGATCCTGCGCACTTGAGGATTACTGAATTGGCCTGCAATACGAGGGTCGCCCCAACGTGCAAAGTACGAGCTGGTGGAGCAGTCCACAGCGCTTAGATCTAGCAGTGCGGCGATGCCTTCCCAATCGCTCGTTCCCAAGCCGTTTCTTGCCTCCTGGAGGGCAAGGCCGAGAGCCCGCTGACACGTCGTTGTGTACTCGGAAAGGGTGAGGCGATATACCTCAAGTTCACGCAGATCGGCCACCGTTCGGAAGTCTTGACGTCCTCCGGTGAATTCGGTCGCAACCAGCAGGGCTTCGGTGCCGTCCCAGCGGAACTTGGATTGCTTGTATACCTGCCGATGCCATGCCAGATCATCGATCCAGTGCGCAGGTTCCATGCGCGTCGAACCTAGCGGCAGGGGCATGCCGTCAATGATCGCAGCATTATGGGCCTCTGTCACGAGGAGTGTGGGTGGGGAGGAGTCGGCTATGGGTGACCGGTCGACACACAGTCAATCGACTGTCGGTGGCCGACAAGATGGATTGCAGAAGGCAACCGGCGAGGGAGTGAAAGTGAGATGTCGCTCAGATGAGGCCAATGTGGTCGAGTAGTAGTGGGCATCTGGTGAATAGATGGTGGGCACTTGGTGGCTCTGTGGCGAGCCTCCCGTTTGCAGCGATATGAGACGCATATGGGGCACCCGGCGGCCTCATGGGGCCTCATGAGGCCGAGTGGGGGCAAGAGGCGGGCGTGAATGGCAGGGTCGTCGTTTCGCTGGCACGAGAGCAGTCGCCTTCTTGACTGCGGCTGTAGGAGAACCCGATGCCGACCGAATAGGGACCGAAGTCCCTTCTGGGTGAATTCGTATGCGGTTATAGAACTTTCAACAACATTCCGTGGAGCCGGGTCGCGTCTATGTCGCGATATTGAGGGCTCAAAGTTCGGCGAGAGGGGTTCGTGCAGGGTCAAATCGCAGTAGTTGTGACGGACATTACACAGGTAACAAAACCCCGTCCTACCACCGACTTGCCAGCAGTTTGTGTTCTGCTACGAACCGCGCGGTTTATTATCACTGTCGGATAACCGCAGGTCAGATTAGTGTCCTTGCGAAGGTTTACCCGCTTTGCGCCATTTTCCTGTGTTCGGTGGGTGACTGACGTGTTCGTGATGTAACTGCCCGCCGCTATACCTAGTCGTGCGGCACAAGGTCGGAGCCGCGCGACACACGGCCGAAGCGATAGGCGGATAAAGATGATTGTGCGATCAGGATGTGTTCACGCGCCTCAGGGGCAGCCTGAGCGTCTTTCATTGCCCGCCCAGGGAATCAGTCGAGGGGGAGTGCGATGAGCGCTCCACGGGCAACTGAGCAGACACTCGCCCAGGGCGTCTCTATGGTGCGACGCCGGCACGAATCTCTCGAAGCAGATTTCGCAGCACCAGCGAGCGCTACTGATCCGGCGCCCGAGGACGACGATCTCGTCGATCCTGTCGTTTCGTCGAATGTCCATCTGCCCACTGCAATTGCGACGCAGCTAGCAGAAGCACGAACCGTACGTCGTCTGACCAACGGCGAGTTCATCATCGCAGCGATCGAAGCGACCCACGACCGGCTCAACGACTTCATCCACCCGGGGGGTGTAGTGGGTGGCCGACTTTTCAAGGCCAGGGGAGTGGGATCGACATCGCCGTCCAAAGTTCCGACGACGCCTGTTGCCTACTCCCTTCGCGCTTCCGACTTCGAAGTGCTCGATGAGCTGAAGAAGGATTTTGCCGCTCGATCCAGAAGCCAACTCATCACTGCGGCACTCACAGCGCACTTCCAGCTTGAGAACGAAAAGGACTGAAACCCATGGTTTTCGAAAAAATCCGCACCACAGCAAAGTCCAAAGCCATCGGGGAAGAGGTTGATCCGGACAACCCGACTGTTCGACGGACTTCCGACTTCACCGCGACTTCGAGGACCAAAGTTCGTCGCCGACCGGTATTCCTCGCGGCCGGGATCGCACTGGTAGTCGTGTTCGTCATCGGCGCTGTAGCTCTGGTTAACGGAATGCGTCAAGTGACGAATGTGCTGGTGGTGTCACAGGACATCGCACAAGGGCAACAGATCACCTCACAAGATCTCACGACCAAACAAGTCAACGCCGATGCTGGAATCGCCTCCGTCGCAGTAGAAGACAAAGCCACCGTGGTCGGACAGGTTGCAGCCGTGCCAATTCCGAGCGGAACCGTTCTTAACCCCAACGCGGTCACTTCTGCCGTTATCCCCACCAAAGGCCTGACATTGGTCGGTGTCACCGTCAGCTACGCGAAACTGCCCGCTGAGCCGCTCCGCGCCGGCGACATGGTGCGCATCGTCGACACACCCCGCGACCAAGATGACTCCCCAGTCCAGGGCCCCATCACCAGCAAAGCGCAGGTTGTTTCCACCACTCTCATCGAGGCGACACAGGAAACCACTGTGGACGTGCTGGTGCAGGCGGACGAGGCGTCATGGGTATCAGCTCGCGCAGCGACACGACGTGTCGCGATCGTGCTCGACACCAGAGAGAAGTAGTCAGATGTTCGTCGTACTCGCCTCGGCAACCGGGGCTCCCGGTGTCTCGACGACTGCTCTTGGGCTCGCTCTTAGCTGCGAAAACAGCGGCGTACTTTACGTCGAAGCGGATCCCGTCGGCGGATCACCGCTCCACAGTGGATATTTCAAAGGAGCTATGCGCCGAGGACCCCGCTCCCTGATCAACCTCGTGGAGCCTGCGCGCCATGGAAAGATTGGCGAATCGTTCAGTGCCCAGTCGCTGAACATCCCAGAAACCAATGTGTGGGCCGTACCGGGTCTACGTACCGCGTCTCAAGCTGATTCCATGGCAACTACCTGGGGACCTCTCGGTGCTCACCTTCGTGCAATCGACAGGCGCGGCGCCACAGTAGTTGTCGATGGCGGACGTCTCGGGCATCGATCAGGACCGCACGATTTGATAACACAATCCGATCTGATTCTTGTGGTAACTCGTACGAGTCCAACGGCTTTGGGATCACTCAAAGGCGTGCTCGATCAGCTGCGTGCGCAGCTGCGCGCCGTCCGGTCGCCGGCTGCTATCGGGCTGGTGGTGATCGAAGACAAGTACTACAGCGCTTCGGAAATCGGCAAGGCGCTTGGCGTCGACGTCGCCTTTACTCTGCCTGATTCGCCCAAACACGCGAAAATCTTCTCGGAGGGGCACGAGCTCACAAAGTTTCAGCGAACCCAGTCCCGTTATCTCCGGAACCTCGAAAGCGCGTGGCCAAAGATGCAGGCCTACATCGAAGAACACCGTCCCGAATGGGTGAATCCTTCCCGGCATCAGCCTCTTCCCGGCAGTCAGCCTGCTCCCGCATCCATTGGAGATCCCTCATGACCGATCGGAACGAACAGGACCCTGCACGTATACCGCTGTGGCTAGTCCTCAACGAGGTCGACGAATCCGATGCCTTGGCTATCGACCATCAAAGCGCGTCGGACGTGCGTGGCGTGGACAGCGGTGAGTCCCACCATCTGGACTCAACTGGCGCGCTTCACACGCAGCATCGAAGTAACAGCGCGGCCGCCAGCCTCCTCAGCGCAGCAGGGCATGGCAATGCCGTACCCACGGCAACAATGTCCGAGCCGGCATGGACGCCGCCTCCTGCCGCTAGCGAGATCGTCAAATCTATCGACTCCGCAGGTAGCGCGGTTGCGTACCGACGCCTCGTACGCAAGCTCGTAGACGAAGCCTCGCAGGAACTCAGTCAGGTCGTCGCTGCCCGCAAGCACGACGTCGAGTCAGACGAGACCGCCGATACCCTCCTGCCCTATACGCAGGAAGAAGAGCAACACAAGGGTCGGGAGATCATCGCCGACAAGGTCAAGCGGCACATCACGTTCGGAATCGAAAGCGGATCCGGGGCGATCGATGCCGGCGCTGAGAAGCAGCTCGCGCAAGACGTCTACAACACGATCTTCGGTCTGGGTCCGTTGCAAGTCCTCGTCGACGACCCGACGATCGAAAATATCCTTCTGACCGGCACGAGGGTCGTGGTCATGTATCCGGATGGGCGGCTTCAGAAGCGTCCAAAGATTTTCGATTCCGACGAGGAACTCATCGACTGGTTGATCAACCTCGGACAGCGATCTGAGGGCGGCGGACGCACCTTCGCCGTCAACAACCCGCATTTGAGATTGAACCTCCCAGGCAATATTCGCCTCTCCGCGATGGCGTGGACAGTCCCCGAACCACACGTGGCGATCCGCCTGCACCGCCTCAAGGACATCACTCTCGACACTCTCGTCGGATACAAAGTGATGCCAGACCTCCTCGCGAACCTGTTGGCAGCGATGGTCATCGGCGGTGCATCGATCGTGACTTCAGGTCCCATGGGCTCCGGAAAGACAACCCTCACCAGAGCGCTCGCGAACGCCTTGCCGCTCGAAACCCGTATCGGCACAGCCGAAACCGAACGAGAGCTCTTCCTCCACGAGATGCCCGGACGAGAAGACTTCATCGTGCCGGCCGAGGTGATCACAGGTGGCGGTGAACGCGACTCTACGACCAACGAATTCAAGGGCGCCACCGACCTGTCCGCCATCCTCTATGCCTTCGTGCGCATGCAACTCGAACGAGTCATCGTCGGCGAGGTCGCCGGCAAGGAGATCATCGCCATGTTCAAAGCGATGCAGATGGCGAAAGGCTCGCTGTCCACCACACACGCTGACGATGCTAAGGGTGCGATCAACCGATTGGTTACCGTCGCACTCGAAGCCGGTGTGACCGAGCGCTACGCCATTCGCCAGGTGGCTGCCCATATCAACCTGATCGTCCAGCTCGACACTGCCTATTCCACCAACGACGCCGGCGAGCGCGTGCACACCCGCTACATCAGCGAAATCATCTGGATTGAGCCAGGTGAGGACGGAATGCCCGCGGTCTCGACAATCTACGAAGGAATCCCTGGCGGCACAGGCGAATACGGGACATTGCCGCCGAAACTTCGCCGCAAAGTCATCGAGGGCGGATTCCCTGAACAGAGCATCCCGCGCCACTCACTCAGATTCGAGGAAGGGTACTGATGTACACATTGCTCGCAATCCTTCTCGTTCTGGTCCTCCTCGGAGGAATCGCGCTCATCTACAACGGATGGAAAGACAGGAGGGACCCCACCGCCCCACAGCGACATCGCCGATCCCCGATAAAGATCAGCAGGAGAAACAAGATCCTGCTCGTCGCCGGGGTACTCGTCGGCGGTTTGACCTGGATGGTCAGTGGTTGGTTCATCGCGCTGCCGCTCGGACCCGTGATCTTCGTGGGCCTGCCGTTCCTACTCGGGAAACCAGCCGCCGAAGGGGAAATCGCGCGCCTGAATGCAATGGAAGAGTGGGTGCGCAACCTGAGCGGTGTGCTGGCCGTGGGAACTGGAATAGAACAGGCGATCATCGCGACGCACAAGGCGATGCCCGAAGCGCTCACCACCGAAATCAGTCGACTCATCCAACGCCTACGCACCAACACCCCGATCATCGACGCGCTTCGCGGTTTCGCTGACGATCTGGACGACGCCACAGGAGACCTGATCGTCGGATCACTCATTCAAAGCGCCGCCATCCGAGGATCCGGTCTGACGGCAGTGCTCGATCGACTCTCGAGGTCGGTGGCCGAAGATGTCCGGAACAGACGAGCCGTCGAAGCAGCACGAAAAGGCAGTCGGACTACTGCTCGGTGGGTCACCATCATCACCATCGGATTCACCGTCGGCCTGTTCCTTTTCACCGACTACATGACTTTCTACAAAACTCCTGCGGGACAGCTCATTTTCCTCGTTCAAATCGCAGGTTTCATCGCGTGCCTGTTGTGGATGAAGAAGCTCATCCAACCGCCGAAACTGTCGAGATTCCTCGGAACAACCCGGCAGAACTCGAGCGCGAAAAGTGAGAGCTTCATCGAAGGAGTCCTGTCATGACGTTCCAAATTCAAGCGGCCCTGCTGGCGATCGTTCTTTGCGTCGGACTGATCTGCCTTTTTCTCCGATTCGCCCCGGCGCAGGCGTCGCTCTCCGATGTCCTCGACAACCTTGGCGCGCACCGATCGAACGAGGCCCCCGACGAAGCCTTCGACGACGACTCCATCCGTGGGAAGGTCGGAACGCGACTTTTGCCGTACACCACAGACTCCACGATCCTCAGAATCCCGCGATCGGATCTGGCGATACTCAAGATCGGGATTCCGTACTTCCTCGGCGACAAGGTCCTCTCTGCGCTCGTCGGATTGTTGTTCTTCCCTGCACTGAACCTGATGCTCACAGCCCTCGGACACGGGCTTCCCTGGGGAATTCCGACAATCCTTTCGATCGCCGTCGCCGGAGTTCTCTTCATCACCCCCGATATCGATGTCCGCAAAAAGGCATCCGCCGCCCGCGAGGAGTTCAGCCGCTCTCTCGGCGCCTACATCGAGTTCGTGGCACTCAACCGCACAGGAGGCGTCGGTGCTGTGCAGAGCCTCGAACGTGCAGCTGCCGTTGGAGATTCCTGGGTCTTCCGACGGCTCGACGAAGAGCTCATGCGGGCTCAACGTTCTGGTCAGGCTCCGTGGGATACCCTCACCCGCATTTCCGGGGAACTCGAATTGCCCGACCTCGCCGACCTTGCGGACATCATGACTCTGACAGGCGAACAGGGAG
Organism: Rhodococcus sp. T9N; assembly: GCF_024436645.1. Classification (NCBI taxonomy): domain Bacteria; kingdom Bacillati; phylum Actinomycetota; class Actinomycetes; order Mycobacteriales; family Nocardiaceae; genus Rhodococcus; species Rhodococcus sp. T9N. Next base: position 20,716 of record NZ_JAMSKS010000035.1, read on the forward strand.
CGTCAGTCGCAGTCACACTCAGCGCCCGAGCATCTGCGCTTCGCAACGCTCAACTCTCCGATGAACTCGGCAAGGCCGGATCGGCAACGGAGAAGATCCAAGCACCGCTTGCCGTCCTCGGAATCATTTTCATGGCAATGCTATTTATCCCTGCTCTGTCCAACATTGTTCTCGGTTCATAGCCATGGCAAATCTTCAATTACCTACTGAAGGCCGTAACCGCGACCAGAACGCAAACGCTCCACCAGCACATACCCACTCTACGAGCAGTACCTGCCATCACCCCCGAGATAACCTGCAAACGCCAAGTTTCTGTCCTTCTGAAAAAAGTTTTACTCGGACGGTCACAGCGGCACACGAACCGCACCTCTTCTCCAGTAGAGGGCAAAAACAAACAGGAGGACCAAAAATGATCACCAATTTCGCCCACCGTGCTCAGCGCGCAACCACCGTCACAACACTTGCCGGCATCGCGATGATCACAGGCTTCCTCGATCGAGCAGGTGGAACCGCCAAACGACGTTCGGATCGTGGTGGAACGCTCGAACAGGTCATCATCTGGGCTGGCGTCGCGGCCCTCGCAATCGCGGCAATCGCTTACATCGGTCCCGTTGTCATGCGCTACCTCAACCAAATTCAGTAAACGAGGCGTACAGGGGTGGATCGTCGACAGCCTCCTGACATGACGATCCACCCCTTGACAACGAAACTCGAATCTCCTGATCAGGCGATATAGAAGGGCGCGCTGCGATGACTCTCACTAACCGCCACCGGCACAACGACGGAGGCAACATCCTTCGCTTCTGGATCGTCTCCGCCGCAGTATGTCTCTTTGCCCTATTCGTCTTGATACAACTCGGCCCGACGGTGCAGAAATACCTCGCGACCATCGTCTGACAACGCACCACAGAAGGAGGGAACTATGCAGCCATCCACGGCAACACCACTCGCGCGCTTGCGATCTCAGCTCAGCAGCGACCGTGGTGGCGTTCTTGAAACTGTCATCATCTGGCCGGTCGTGCTCCTCCTGTTCTTCGGTGCCGTCCAAGGAGCCCTCTATTTTCATGCGCGCAACGTCGCGATGAAAGCTGGTGAGGAAGGTCTTCGCCAAGCGCGATCCCAGTTCGGCACATCGGCGGCCGGCACAGCGGCCGCGTACGGATTCATCACGCAGACAGGAGCGACGGTACTTCGTGGTCCTGCCGTCTCCGTGACACGCAACCAGCGCGAGGCCACCATCCGAATTGTCGGACAGCCGATTTCACTCATCCCATTCCTGAACCTGACCGTCAACATCGATCAGAGCGCTCCGGTCGAACGCGTTACCAACCCGGGAGACCCCTGGTGAGCGGCCACCGTCCGGAAACAGACCGGGCAACGGGATCCATCAGGCCCCGTGGAGGAGAGGTCACCGCAATGACGGACTCAGAGCGATCCGGGAACGGAAAGACGACCGACGACCGAAGTCACCTGAACCTTATAGAAGCAACCGTTGTGGTCCTGTTTGCCATAGCCGGCACGGCTGCCTTCTACTTCTTCATCCAAGACCCAACGATCATTTTGCAATTCGGAAGCCCGTTGATCCCATGAACACGACATTTCCGACGAGCGGAGAAACCTATGACGAGAACACGCAGAAGCCGGCTCCTCACGGCCGCGGCCCTCGCGCTCTTTCTCCTAGTCCTTGGGGTAACGACCGGATTCGACCCCGACATCCTCTTCCTCTACCGACCCATACCGTATTGAGCGCACTGACCAACCTGCGCAGACGAATACACGCCAACGACCGCGGCGCCGAAACCCTCGAGCTCGTCATCATGACGCCCGTAGTCCTGCTGCTGATCGCGGTCATCATCGTTGGCGGGATGGTCACCATGGCCCACCAAAAAGTGGAACACGCCGCAGCCGAAGCATCTCGATCAGCTTCCCTCGCCAGGACCATCTCTCAAGCTTCTACCAGTGCGAAGGAAGCGGCGACCTCAGATCTCGCGGCGAAGGGACTCGACTGCGTCAACCTCTCGATCAGCACAGACACCAGCGGATTTCGTACCCGCCCCGGCGTGACAGCGACAGTGCGAACCACCGTGACGTGCGACGTCTCTCTCGACTCCCTCGGTCTCTTCGGGATCAGTGGAGTACGCACCATCCAGCACACAAGCTCCTCGCCGATTGACACCTACCGAGAGAGAGTCCGATGAACAACCTCATCGCGAAGCTCCGCAAGCCGGAAGACGATCGAGGATCGATCGTGCTCTGGACAGTGATTATTGCCTTCGGGCTGCTGCTTTGCCTCGGCCTCGTCGTAGACGGAGGTGGAAAACTCCATGCCAAACAACAAGCCCAGCTGGTAGCAGAAGAAGCCGCACGCGCTGCTGGCCAAGCTGTCATCACCCCCCTCGCCGCCCGCGGTACGGCTGTGGTCGTCAACCCTGCAACTGCCATGATCGAAGCGCAAAAGTACTTGGCCGCAACCGACATCAAGGGTGTAGTCGTCCCAACCGGGCCCAACACCCTCCTGATCACCACAACAGCTCACTACACGCCGAAAGTCCTCGGGCTCATAGGTATAGGCGAACAAACGGTCGTCGGAACAGCGCACGTGAACCTCAACCGCACCAACACGGGCGCCGGAGCGATCGGCGCCCCATGAGCGAACTCGGGATCCGGACCCACAACACCGCTCATCAGAGCCTCGAAGGCGCAACTTCTTCAATTATTTTCCGTACGAGCGAGAGGACCCCGACGTGAATGTCGCCGCAGCCCGCCTCAAAGGCCTGCTCTACCTCATCACCCTCCTCGCGCTCACTGCCGGAATCCCGTTCGCGCTCTACACATTCGCCGGAAACCCCCTCGCCGGCGTTACCAGCCTGACCTTCGACGCAATCAAAGAAGCACTCACCACCCAAGACGACGGAACGCTCTTCCTCTCTGCACTGACAATCATCGGTTGGATCGCCTGGGCCACCTTCGCCTACTCGATCATCATCGAACTCGCTGCAGCGCTTCGCGGTGTCAAAGTCAGACGCATCAAAGGACTTCAATTCCAACAGCACTCGGCAGCGATACTCGTCAGTGGCGCACTCCTACTGATCACCGCTGGCACAGCAACAGCCACCCCCGCGGCCGACATCCTTGGCCCCAACCACGCTTCACCGACCTCGATCAGCGCACCCGCGTTCTTCAACGACGCTCAAACCCAGTCCCCGCAACAGAGCGCCCCTTCCTGGACGAAAACCCCAGCGCAGACACCAGCCGGGACAACCATCGTCACTGAATCCGGCGACACACTATGGGGCCTCGCCGAGCGTCATCTCGGAGACGGAACACGCTATCCGGAAATACAGTCACTCAACCAGAACGCAATCCCAGACGAAGCCTGGATCGACGCAGGCATCACACTGACATTGCCCGCCACCCCCGAGAAGCAACTCGACGGCGCCTACACGGTCAAGGCAGGGGACACACTGTGGGACCTCGCCGAAACGTATCTGGGTGACGGCTCCCGCTACCCCCAAATTCACGGCGCCACCGGACCACTGACCACCGACGTGATCCAAATCGGCCAACAGCTCTTTCTGACGCCCGCCGCCACCGGCGCAGAAGTAGCTCCACCCGCACCATCGCCAAACTCTGCTGCAGAGACGCCACCGGCGGAATCGTCCGCACCCGCTCCAGAGATTGCACCCGAACTTGTCCCTGAGCCCGCACCACAACCAGCACCCGAGTTGGTGCCGGACGTCGCGGTGTCTCCCACTGCCGCGGCTCCGGAGGCTCCGACTGCGGCAGCTCCGGAAACTCCGGAGGTGCCCGTTTCGTCTGCTCCGTCCGAGGTAGCGGGGGAGCAGTCGCCGTTGGTGGTTCCGGATGTTCCGGAGTTGCAGGAGCTGGTGCCCGGTGGCGATGAGATGGCTCAGGCTGAAGCGCGCGCTGCGGAGGAAGCTGCCGCGCGGATCTTCGGTATCGAGATCCCCGGTGCTCCCGCTGCAGAGGCGGCGGAGCCTTCGGTGGCTGAAGCGCCGGCGACAGAGCCCGCCCCCCAACCTGCTCCGCCGGTATCTGTTGACGTACCCGCCCCCAGCGAGGCTCCTGCTGCCGCGGCTCCGGAGGCTCCGACTGCGGCAGCTCCGGAAACTCCGGAGGTGCCCGTTTCGTCTGCTCCGTCCGAGGTAGCGGGGGAGCAGTCGCCGTTGGTGGTTCCGGATGTTCCGGAGTTGCAGGAGCTGGTGCCCGGTGGCGATGAGATGGCTCAGGCTGAAGCGCGCGCTGCGGAGGAAGCTGCCGCGCGGATCTTCGGTATCGAGATCCCCGGTGCTCCCGCTGCAGAGGCGGCGGAGCCTTCGGTGGCTGAAGCGCCGGCGACAGAGCCCGCCCCCCAACCTGCTCCGCCGGTATCTGTTGACGTACCCGCCCCCAGCGAGGCTCCTGCTGCCGCCCCAGCGCCAGCACCGGCCATCGACGAGAACTCAGCCCCCGCCTCGGCCCCCACCGCTCCTGGTGCCCCCGACTCAACCATTTCTCAATCCGAGCAGTTCAACACACCGGAAATCGCACCAGAACTCACGCCAGAACCAACACCAGAGACCGGCGCACAACAGGCCACACCCGCAGACACCCAAGCCCCTGAAACGCTCGTCCCTCTGAATACCACCGCCGCACAACTGCCGGAAAACGCGGCAGCAACCACAGCCCTCACCTCGACCGACGACGCCCAGGACAGCAAAACCGTCATGGGACTGTCCGCACTCGCCGGCATCGCTCTTCTCGCCGGCGTTGGGCTCTTCCGTCGACGCCAGCAGAATCGCAGGCGCCGTGGTGAACGCATTCCAATGCCCAAGGAGTCGACAGCACTTGTCGAGCAGCAGATTCGTGAGATCGCGGACCCTTCCCTCCTCGACCTCCTCGACAACGCACTCCGCGACGTCGCTGACATCTGCCGTACCAACTCCATCCCGCTACCCGCACTTCTCGGCGTCTTCCTTCACGACCGCAGCATCGAACTCGCGCTTCTCGACGACATCGAACTACCCGCTCCATGGCAACGCGACCGCGAGACGTCAGCGTGGACCATCACCGCGGATGACGAACTCGACCCCCCGCTGACCACCGTCAGCCCCTACCCGGCGCTTGTGGAAATCGGCGAGATTGAGAGCGGATCCCGACTACTCCTGAACCTCGAACAGCTTTCCCATCTCGGAATCGCGGCCCCCACCGCCGAGGCACGCGACATCGTCCGAGCGCTCGCAGTGTTCCTCGCTTTCTCACCGCTCGGAGACAACCTCAAACTCACCCTTGTTGGCACGGGCGAAGCCCTCGCACGCCCGAATACCGACGGTTCAGCACTAATCGAATACGCTCCAACCCCCGACGCAGTCCTCGAACGACTTGCTCGTCACACACGATCCGACGCACAAGCTCTCTCGGACAACGGAATCGACGACATCGCTCAAGCCCGAATCGAATACACCGACAGCGCCATCACCAATCCCGAAATCATCCTGCTGTCCGAGCCCCTGACACCCGCACAACGCGAAATCTTCGACAACATCCTCGCCAACGCACCACGAGTCGCGTTCGCCGCGGTCACCGCTGCAGACGACCCCACAGCAGACTGGACACTGACCACCGGAGTCGACGGGTCAGCCACACTGCGCCGCCCTGGCAGACCTGCGTTTGACCTCACGCCCGCACGCATCTCCGAAGCAGAATTCGACGCAATCATCGACGTCCTCGAAACAGCAGACGCCGACCCCATCGCCGACGCAGCTTCCCAGAACGACCCATGGACAGCGGAAGCCTTCGACGACCGCATCGCAGAAGCAACATCGGTCGACGACCTCCTACCCCACCAGGCACCGACTGTCCACATCCTCGCAACAGAACCGAACTTCGACACCGCAACAACCGAATTCGACGACGAAGCCGACACCGAAACCCTCACCTACCTCGACCCCGCCGACGAATCATCGATCAACAACACACCAGACACCGCAGAAAACACGCCACCCTTCGCGATGGCAATCGCGCCGACACCAGAAAACGCACTCTCCGTCGACGAACACATCTGGATCCACGTCCTCGGGACCCCACGCGTGACAGCACTCAACGAAGGATCCGACGTCGGCCGACGACCTCACCTCACCGAACTCGCAGCCCTCATCGCCACCCACCCACACCCCGGAATCCGCGGACCCCAAGTCGACGAAAAGATCTGGCCCAAGCAGACATACGCAGACCTCAGCTTCTCCGAACAAACCACAAAACGCACCGCCCGCCGAAACACCGCCTTCACCAGACTCCGCAACTTCCTCGGCGAAACCGCCACCGGAGACCTCGCATTCCCCAAGGTCTTCGACAACACCGGCAACACCCCATACCGCCTCGACGACACCGTCCACACTGACTGGGACATCTGGAACAACCTCATCGGAGGACACCCCGCCACCGCCGACCACAACGAACTGACCACAGCCGTCGCCCTCGTGGAAGGCGCACCATTCACCACGAAAAAAGCGCCCGCACGATACGGCTGGGCAGAAGAACTACGCCAGAACATGATCTCCGAACTCACCGACGCCATCGAAGAACTCTCAGCACGGCACCTACAAGAAGGCGACACGCGCACCGCCCTTGAACTCGCTCAAAAAGGTCTCGAGGTCGACGAATACCACGAAGGGCTCTGGCGACTCGCGATCATCGCAACCCACGGCAGCGACGACATCACAGCCACACAAGGCCTCATCGACACACTGCTCACCAGACTCGCAGAACTCGACGTCGACCCCAACGAGCAGACAGCTGAACTACTCCAAATACTCGACGACTTCCACGACACAACCGGTGAGCGCCCCTACCGAATCACCCAGAGAGCATCCTGATGCGAACCAACAGACCCAGAGAGCCCAACAACTGGACATGCGAAAGTGTGACGTCCAGCCGATACGCTCCGAACAACACCGATAGGGCTCCCGAACCGGCAGCCCCGAAGGGGGAACCATGACACACAACATCTTCCGCAAGACGGCAGCTTTGTCGTTTGGACTCGTCACAGCCTCGGCCATTGTTGCCGCATGCGGAACGGACGGCGACACTTACGATCCCGCTCCTACGTCAACACAAAAGCCGGTCCTGACGGGTCCGGAGGGATCGCTCAAGTCACCAGAACAACAGGCAACAGAAGCCGCAACCGCGAAGATCAACGAGTTTTACGCAGTTCTCGCAAGCATCCAAAATGATCCAGCGGTTGATATCAATAAATTGGATGGTGTCGCGGTCGACCCGGTGTTGTCGGGGATCAAGGGGGACATCACGACACAGCGATCGAAGGGAGTCGTCGGTTCGGGTGCGATCACAGTCCTAGATACTTCGGTGACGAAGCAGGAAGCACCAAAGGACGCAGATGGGAACCCCATTGCTGGCGAGGCTTTCGTGGAGATGCGGACATGCGTAGATATCTCCGCACTGAGTTCGACTTTGCCTGACGGAACGAGCGCGCTAAGTCCGAATCGCGCTCCGGAGCTCGCGAAGTTTACTGTCAGAAACTCAGCATGGCCAGACGCGAGTGGCTGGCGAATTGCAAGCCAACCAACGAAGCCAGGTACATCCTGTGACTCGCCATAACTTCACCAAACACTCCACGAATCCAGAACTTTCAGCCGAATTAGGAGGTGTTCAGTTGAGCATGTCAAGAGCTTTCCGTCGCTCCTCAGCGGCGATGTTCAGTAGCGTTGTTTGCATGAGCATGATGCTCGTAACTCAGTCATCGGCCTACGCGGCTCCAGGTGATTCGTGGGGCGGTGGTGCAGTCGGAGGCAATACGGTCACCGCAGGTGGCGGCTACATTTCCGTCCCCTCCGGAGGAGGTGCTTCAGGCGCGGCCCCGGGGATGCAAACAGGTGGTGGCGGAGCGGGTGGAGCAGGAGCTGCCGGCGGCGGTAGCGGAGCGGGCGGCGGTGGTGCAGGAGCGAGTGGCGGCGGTGCCGCTCCCGCAAATAGCGGCCCTCCGGTTCTGCAACGCAACAGTTGCAGCAACCTCCGAAACAACTGTGCCCCAGCGCCTGCTGCACCAGGAATTGATGTCCCGCCCACCCCGGTATCCCTAGCGGAGGTGATGAACATTGTTTCATCTGCGGTCTCAGCATTGCAGGTTGAGCCGATCGACATCGGAATCACGCCCGAGCCAACAAACACCGGAGAAAAAGTCGGTTTGGTCGGTTTCAATAGCTGGTTGTGGGTGAACAACCCTTCCGAGCGGACAACCGGGCCAATTAACCGTACGGTTACTACAGGAGTTGTCACCGTCAACCTGAATGCGGTGAACACAGGACTTGCAGTCAATTACGGAGATGGGTTACCGACTATCCCGCCGGTGTGCCCGGTCAATTCAATTCCGTATACCGATGTGGCGATGGATCTGCCGAGTCCGACCTGTAATCACTTCTTAGGCAAGTCGTCTCAGGGACAGCCCGGTGGGGTTTTCCGCCCGTCGGTCAGCTCGATTTGGGTAGTGTCGTGGTCGGCGATTACCCCTACGGCGAGCTTCGGCGGAACTATTCCGATCACTCCGACCGCTACCACTGAGGTTCGGGTCGGAGAAATGCAGGTGTTGGTCACAAAGTGACAGGTTCGAACTGAGTCTCCGCGAGCAAGGCTTCAAAGCTCCCTGAACAAACCCGATGGGTTCGTTCAGGGAGCTTCCTTTTGTGCGGAAGAAGCACCGCCGCAGGGGAATTACTTGTCGGACAACGCGCTGTGCGCGTCGTCGATTTCCTTGAAAGCAGTCGGAATGAGGGATCGGAGCAGGACGCAGATCCGTTCGGCGACGACGTGAGCAGGCTCGTTGGGTCCACACTCGATGAATGGGACATCAAGCAGCGGAAGCCTTTCCTGTCGGGAACCGCGTTCGCGGATTCGCACAACGGTCCAGCCCAGATCTTCGAGCAGGCGGCATTTTCTCGTGTCGCTGACGAACTTTACTTTGTGCCAGTACCAGCCGTCGTACTCGATGACGATGCCCAGTTCGGTTGCGACAAAGTCGATGGGTATCGGGCAGTCTTCCACGCGACGTGGTCCGTCGTAGTCGTAGACCTTAAGTAGTGCGGCGATCTGTGTGCAGACCTCGCGTTCGCGTCGGGAGGTTCCTGCGTTGCATCGGGGGCATCCAGCTCCTCCGTAAGCGCGGTTGGAGATTGTCGCTTTCCATGCGTGGTTCTTGTCGCATGTCCACCACGCTTTCGTTCCGCTTCCTGCTGAATATTCCGTTGGGGGAGCGGTGTTTCGGGTGGGGTGCCATTCCGCTGCGAGAACCGGTCGTGTTGTTGTGAGGTCGTTGAAACCGGCAAGAACTTTGTAGCCGGAGCAGATCGGGCATGAGCTCCCCGAGCTACGCCACTGAACAACTGCTTTCCACTGATGTTGGTGGGCGGTGCATATCCATAAGGCTTCGTGGTCGCTTCCGAATGTTACGGACTCTGGTGATCGGGTGTTGTCGGGGTGCCATTCGGGAATCAGGTGTGGGTGGGTGGTTGCGAGGTCGTTGAATCCCTGAAGTACTCGACGATTCGAGCAGTACGGGCAGTCTTGACCGCTCGATCGTGACTCCACGGGGGCTTGCCATTCGTGGCCTTCGTTGCATTGCCACCAGATCTTCTTTTTGCTTCCGATCGTTACTTCTGTCGGTTTTACGGTGTTTCGGGTTGGATGCCACTGGCTGGAAAGCTGTGGCATCACTGTTGCGAGGTCGTTGTATCCAGTGAGCACTGTTCGGTTAGTGCAGATGGGGCATCCGTAGCCGCCGCTGCTGCGATTGATGATTGTTGATTGCCATTCATGGCCGGAACTGCAGGCCCACCAAACCTTTTTGTTGCTGCCGGATGTGAAGTCGGTTGGGGTGAGAGAGTTTCGGGTGGAATGCCATTCTCGTGCGAGGTCGGGCCGTGTTGTTTGGAGGTCGTTGTAGCCAGGGAGTACGGCTTTTCCTGCGCAGAAGGGGCAACCTGTGCCCTTCTTTGTCCGACTGTTGACGGCCGCGCGCCATTCGTGTCCGATTTCGCACTGCCACCAGGCTTGCTGCGGGGTCCCGTTGCCGACTTGCGAGGGGGTTGTGGTGTTTTTCGTAGGGTGCCATTGGGACGCGATCAGCGGGCTTCGTGCGGCTAGGTCGTTGAAGCCGGCGAGCACTTGCCATCCGCCACAAACGGGGCACTTAGATCCCCTGCTGCGTCGCTCGACCGTTGCCTTCCACTCGTGTCCGAGTTTGCACCGCCACCAGGCGACCTTGTTGCTACCTGTTCCTACTTTGGTGGGGGCGGTGTCGTTGAGGGTTGGGTGCCACTGGGCTGCGAGGAGGGGGTCTTGAGAGGCTAGGTCGTTGATCCCTACCTGAATGACTTTGTTGGTGCATACAGGGCACCCAGTCCCTCCTGATCTGCTGGAGATAGCTGCTTCCCAGGAATGCGATCGCTCGCACAGCCACCACACTTTCTTGTGGCTGCTGCGCGTGACCTCTTCGGGCCCGAGTGAATTGCGACTGGAATCCCATTGCGCAACGAGCTCAGGGGTAACTGTCGCGAGGTCATTGACACCGGGGATGAGTCGGCGTCCGCTGCAGAACGGGCACCGTGTCCCTCCGGACGTGCGGTTTGAGATGGCAGCTTCCCACTCGTGGCCCTTCGTGCACATCCACCACGCCTTCTTCGATGAGAAGGCCGAGACTTCAGACGGTTCGTTCGAGTTCTTGTTGGGATGCCACTGAGCCGCAATGTCCGGATTTTTCGTCGCTAAATCTGTTTCACCGGGTACCGCCCGTGATCCCGCACAGAATGGGCACCCGGTTCCACCCCTGCTGGTTCGGGTCGCGATCTTGCGTTGGAAAGAGTGGTTGCGCGCGCACAGCCACCACGCTCGAAACTGACTGTTTACATTGAACTCTGAGGCGCGGCGCTCATTGCGTTCGGTATCCCATTGCGCGGCGATCGGGAGTGTCCGATTAACGGTGGATCCGACCTTGATGTCGGTTAGTTACCGTTCAG
>NZ_JAMSKS010000036.1:0-29567 GCF_024436645.1 Rhodococcus sp. T9N
CCGGAACAACACGCGGCGCGAAGGTGGAGCCGTCACGGAAATTGGGCCAGAACCTGAATCTTGATCCCTTTCCGGCATCTGAAAGTTGACCCCTGCGTGCGGTTATGCGATCAGGTCTCGGTTTTCTGACTGGGCATCGGACGGCCGAGATCACGATCCTTGAGGCGATAGCTGTCACCTTTGAGCGAAATGACATCTGCGTGATGGACCAGCCTGTCGATCATCGCCGCGGCCACGACCTCGTCGCCGAACACCTCGCCCCATCTATCTGGGGTTGGCACTTGTTCGTCTCCGTGGAAACCCGCAGCTCGCCTCAGCACCTCGCTTGTCGAGTTCCATGTAACCGAGTTCGTCCAGCAAAAGTAGATCCACTCGGCCGTAGCGGGCGATCGTGCGGGCGAGTTGTTTCTCGTCGGCGGCTTCGACGAGCTCGTTCACTAATCGGGTGGCGAGGACGTATTTGACGCGGTAGCCCGCTTCGGCGGCCGCCGCGCCGAGCCCGATGAGTAGATGCGATTTCCCGGTTCCGGAGTCCCCGATCAAGCACAGGGGTTGGCCTTTGCGGATCCAGTCGCCGGTGGCGAGGGTGCCGATGGTGGCGGGATTGATGTTGGGGTTGGCGTCGAAATCGAAGTCGGCCAACCACTTTTCGCGAGGGAACCCTGCTCCCTTGATTCGCCGCACCACACTTCGCCGGTCACGGTCGTCGCATTCGGAAAGCAGCAACTCCGCCAGAAATCCGTAGTACGAAAGCTGGTCCTTGCGGGCGGCAGTGGCGGCGTCCGCGACGACGGCACGGATGGTGGGTAGCCGTAGCCGGCGGCAGGCTTGATCGACTGCGGCGGTGGCGGCTTCCTCGGTTAAACCTCGGCGGCGCAGCGTGGTGGAAACCGTGACGGGTGGACGAACCATGTTCGGGCCTTCTTTCACTCGGCTCGGGCGGCGGATGGGGCGAGATTGCGGCGTTCGGGGAGTCGCAGGAGTTGGTCGTAGTGATCGACCGTCGGTGCGGGCCGAGAATCGGCTGGCAGACCAGCGATGATCGCTGCCGGATCGGCGAGACGGCGTTGGGTCAGGCTGACAACGCGTTGCTCGCGGCCGTCGCGACGAGCAACGAGATGACGGCCTGAATCAGACCCACCCGCATCGACCTCCGATGATGCGTGTCGGCGGGCTTCGACCGCGACGACATCAGCGGTCACTGCACCCACGGTCAGCGCGGCTTCGATGCCCGCGATTACGTCATCGCTATCGATGGTGCGGTGCAGGAGCAGGACATCGATGAGTTGGCGGGTTCCGCCGGCGTCACCGTCGGTTTTGCGGGCCGCCGCCCAGAACGCGTCATGAGCGGCGGTGAACGTCCCGTTTCTGCGGGCTGCGGCCAAAGCGCTGGCCCCTGGCAGGGCACCGGGTTTGGTGCGCAGTACTTCCAGGTAGTGGTCGAGATCGAGGCTCTGACCGCCCCGGGCGATGACCCGTTGATGGCGAGCGATCGCCGCCCGTCCGTCGAAGACCACCACTTCCGATGCCCGCAACGACACCCGCACCTTCCTGCCGATGAAACGTGCTGGGACAGAGTATTTCGCCATCCGCACCGTGATCAACGCTGACCGATCGACCCGCGGTTCCAGCGACAATCCAGGATCGAAGCCCTCGCCTGGAACAGGGCGCAGAAGCGGTGCTTCGACGGCGAAGTCCTGCCCGACAGTGCGTATCCGGTCATTGATGCGCCGACTGTCGTCGGCGGTGTCCCAGCCGCGGATCTTCTCGTTGAGCTCATCGAGGGAGTCGACAACAGGCATCGGGGACAATCGGTTTCGGCGGAACCGGCCCACCTCGCCCTCTACACCGCCTTTTTCGTGCGCCCCGGAGATACCAGGCTGGCAGTAAAACGGGTCGAACCCGAAGTGCGAACGAAACAGCACCCACCGCGGGTTCTCCACACGAGCACGAGATTGCCCGTAAATCACTTTCTGCACTGCACTGGTCAAATTGTCGTAGCGAATGTGACGGGTCGGGACACCGCCGATCTCGTCGAACGCGGCGATATGACCTTCGAGGAACGCTTCCTGCCCTTGGGTCGAGTACACGCGGTGCACGGATTTCCCCGAATGCGAGAGCCGGAAGGCGAACATGTGGCATTTCGTTTTCACCCCGGCCAGGATCACCCATACTTCACCGAAATCGACTTCCGCTTCGGCACCGGGTGCGTGTTCCTGCGGGACGAATACTTCGATGCGGCGTCCGGCTTCGACGTCGATCTGTGCTCGCCGGACCCGCACGTAGTCACGCACCGTGGAATACGAAAGGTGCTGCGCTCCATGTTCGTCGGCCAGCCTGGCGAGGATTCGGCGGGCCGTGTGGCGTTGTTTTCGTGGTGCGTCGATATCGGCGGTGAGCATGGCGTCGATCGCGGCTTTGAACGGATCCAGTTTCGGGGAACAGCGCACCGGGATCTTTCTCGGTGGCGGCTCCGCTTGCGCCAACGCCATCCGCACCGTTGCCCGGCCGACCTGGTGGCGGCGGGCCAACTGCCGGATCGAATACTCCTCGATCCGGGCGTCACGTCGAATTCGGGCGAACAACTCCATTCGAGTCTCCATCACTGCCCTCCAGCAGTTGCTGGCATCCGAACAAGCCAGATGGCACCAACTCTGAGGTGGGCTCAGCTCAAACCGTCATCATCGGTCCGGCGAGTCGCAGATGGGTCTGGGTCTGGCCGTCACGGTGGTCTCGACTCAAGCTGTCATAAACAGATGTGTACCCGTCAAGTGCTATGTGGTGAGCGCGGTAGTACCAGAACCAACGGTCCGGGCCGACGCGCAGCAGCTTCGCGATTGTAAGCGGCTGGTCCGAAGATAGGGTCGCGGTCGACCATTCGTGTTGCATCCAGGAGGTAGCTGCTCCGACGGGATTGTCGAATCGGCGAAAGTCCAGCCTTTCGCCGACAACGGCGATGTTCACGTCGTCATGCAGTTCCGGGACACCGTCCGTCACGCGTAGGTGAAGGCCTGCAATACCGAATTCACGGTGAGCGATGACCGTTGCGGATTCCAGGCGGTCTGCGTCCAGTTCTCCGGTCAACTCGGCATACTGCGCAATGACGTACGGGGTTGTGGGGTCGAGCGTCTGCGCGAAATATAGAGACCGTTGCGCGGCCGTCAGTGACGTCATACTCGGGCCCGGATAACGACGATTTCCTTGATGTCCTGTCCAGGTTCGATGACGCGCATCGACTCGAGATATGTCCTGCGCGACAACTGGGCTGTACCGTCCCAGCTGTGTGCGGGGCCGATTCGCGGCTTCCGGTTGCATAGCGACGGAACGTTAGGTGGGGTCGCTATGACGAGGTCGTATCGACGACCGCGCAACAGGGGCAGGAGGCCCCCACAGCTGACGCGGATTCTGGCGCCATGGAACTGTCCGCTCAACCACGGGCAGACTGCAGCGCGGCGTGAGATGTCGGCAGCGAAAACTGATTCGGTGCCGGGACCGGCTGCACAGGCGTTCACAGCGCCACGACCGGAGCGCGGGTCGAGTACCTGGGACGAAGCATCCATGTGTTCGGCGAGTGCGGCATCCGAAATCAATCGGGTACGGCTTTGTGGTGCATACACTCCGGGGAATCGAATCATCACACTGCGCTCCTGTCGTCGACTCGCTCTAAGGGGATTTTTGCGCCTGTTCCTTCCGCACGGTCCTTGCTCCGCTCTCACCGATTCGATAGACGTAGCAAGGGGAGTTGTGTTCGAGCCGTTCACTTGCGTCGGTGGTGATCGGGACTAGGACCACGGTGACCTCTGTCGTCAGTGCAGGCAATATTTCGAGTCGTATGCGTGCATTCGGCCAGAGAACTGTACAGAGAACCAGAATCGCGGAAAGCGGAACGAGCACGACGACACAGCGGACGAGAAGTGGACGCGCCGACAATCCGCCGATCCTGGTCAGTCCCACGCAGACCAACGTAGGGAGCATTTCTTGGAGAGTTCTGGGGGCACGTGCTCGCGTGGATTCTCTTGCCGGAGTGCATTGCCGTCCCGACCTCGCGCACTTTCAGCCGGCTGCCGGAAGGATGAGTTCGAAGGCGGAGCCGACCCCTGGCGTCGATTCGATAATGACTTCGCCGCGATGTGCATGTGCGATCTCGCGGACCAACGACAATCCGATTCCGTATCGGCGCGAACCTGCAGGCTGCATCTCCCCATGCGAGAACCTGTCGAACAGAATGGGGACGACCTCGGGAGCGATCCCGATTCCGGTGTCGCTCACACGGACTTTGACCTGATCACGATCACGTTCGACACGGAGAAGGACGTGACCGCCCGGTCGCTCATGCGCCAACGCATTATCTACGAGCGCGAGAACAGCGCGGCGCAGAGCAGATTCGATCCCCAGGACCACAGGTTCGCCCGTACCCGACTCACTGGTTTCGACGGAGACCCCCGATTTCTGGGCGTGATCTGCGACGCTGCCGCGCACTTGCTCACAGACCGCCGCCATATCGACCCGATGCCTCGACTGTCGTCTGTCATCCATCGACGCCGCCATCAAAAGATCTTCGATCACTTCGCCCAGAGCGCGAGTGTCGTCGACCAGTCCGTTCAATTGAGCTACCAGCTCGAACGACTCGATCGAATTTCCTCGACGGGCCAGAAGTTGTGCGCGAGTATGCAATACGGTCAATGGTGCGCGGAGTTCATGCGACGCATCGGCGACAAATCGTCGCTGCAACTCGAGAGCCTGGCTCAGCGGCCTGATCGCACGCCGTGACAACAGAAACACGACACCCACGGATGCAGCAATACCGGTGATTTCGGCGAATCCGAGCGCCAGGAGAAGTCGCTGTCTGCCGGTTTCGTATGGCTCGAGTGCTGCGACAACTGCCACACGGCCTTCGGCGCCATCCGAGACGAGGGCGCGATAATTTTGAGCTGCACTGCTGAAATCGGTATAGCCGACCGGCGAGTCGAGGAGACCAGTGGTACCACGAGGTGCGCGTGGGCTGACAGCAACGGCACCATCGGCCGAGCGGAATGCGAGCGACATACCAGGGGGCGGATCATCCGCATCGTCCGCCGTCGCCGCAACCTCGGTCAGTGCAGAGCGGATTTGACGATCCTGTGCCCGCGCGTAGCCGAGGTACGATACGGCTCCCACGATCAACAACACGGCGCCCAGCGCGACGGCAGCCTGTATCGCCGCGGATCGGCCGGCTCGCCGTAGACGCGCCTCGTCGCCGAAGCCAGTGGTAGATCCTCGGTGGCCCTTGACTTTTCTGCGGCAGATCATTCTCCGAACCGATACCCGAGGCCGTGAACCGTTGCGATGACATTCCGGCCGAGCTTACGTCTGAGGTAGTGAACGTAGGTATCGACAGTGCCCGGGGTGTCTGCGCTTCCGAACACGTGCTCGAGCAGTTGGCTGCGAGAGAAGACTTGTCCAGGTGACGCGCACAGAAGTCCGATGAGTTCGCTCTCTCTTTCCGACAGTGAGGTCACCGAACCGGACGCCGTGTCCGTGGCTGTCCGGTTGGCGCGATCGACTTCCCATCTGCCGACGTGGATCGGACTGGCCGAGGCGCGGCGGCGAAGCAGGGCGCGTATTCGAGCCAGCAATTCGGGAATCTCGAAGGGTTTGACCAGATAGTCCTCTGCGCCGGCATCGAGCCCCTCGACACGATCAGTGAGGGCACCACGTGCAGTGAGGATCAACGCGGGGACGCTAGAGTCGCGTGCTCGGAGGGTCCTGAGTAACTCGACGCCGTCGACGACCGGCAAACCTCGATCGAAGACGAACACGTCGTATGCCCGTGTCAGCGCCAAATGAAGGCCAGCTTGCCCGTCGTGCGCGACATCGACATCGTGCCCTTCGTCCTCGAACAAGTCCGCGAGCAAGCCCGCTAGTTGCCGATCGTCCTCGACGAGAAGAATTCGTGGGTTCGGGGCCATGAGTGCGAGCCTGCCACGTCTGTTCTGAGAACTCTCCAAGATTGTGTCTGGATCGTGGACGTCAGAGCCAGCGAGGGGTGTTGCGCCGACTCACAGCGGCTTCACAGCGACCGTCCAGGTGTGTATCAGCACCGAGGCCGATTGTTGAGTTCTTCATCGAGCATTTGAGAGCGGGCATCAGATGAATACACCGGAAGACGGATTCCGAAAGGTACGAGCAGTCACCGGAACCCTCGTGGCATTGGGAGTGGTCGGGGTCATCGGCGGAACGGCCCTTGCTTACTCCGATACCCAAACGGTGGCGACTGTGACGACGGTCAACGACATCCCTTCCGCTAACTCGGGCGCGGGCACTGCCTCCACCCCGACGTCCACAACTGCAACACCGCGCCTGTCGAGCGGGAGTTCCGGCGCTCACGGCTCCCACGCTCGATCGGCCGGATCGTGACCGCGGTGTCGCCTGTCGCGAGGTCGGAGTGGACGTTATGGGGAATCGAGGCGTCGATAGTGGTGACGGACCCTGAATCTCTCCTACCGGCCAGGTTGATCGTGGACGAATACCTAAACCGAATAGAATTGGCATGCAGCCGATTTCGCGATGATTCCGAGATTCGGCTGATTGAGAATGCCCGAGGTATCCCGGTCGAAGTGAGCAGCACTCTCGCACGCCTACTCCGAACAGCGCTTGATGGCGCCCGGATCACAGAAGGCGCGGTGGATCCAACCATCGGGGCGGCGATGATCGCACTCGGTTACGACCGCGACTTTGCACTGATCGAGGGCCGGGAGGTACCGATCCGAACGTCATTCGTCTCGAACCCACTGTGGAGTTCGGTCCGACTTGACGGGCAAACCGTCACTGTCCCGGCCGGTGTTCAACTCGACCTTGGAGCAACAGCGAAGGCGCTGGCGGCGGACGACTGTGCACTAGCAGTCAGCGCGAAGCTGAATTGCGGAGTGTTGGTGTGTCTGGGAGGAGACATCGCCACAGCAGGCCCGTCACCCGACGGTGGTTGGACAGTCCTGGTGCAAGACGGCGACGACGCTCCTGCCAGTAACGTCGTTCTTCCTCCGGGAGTGGCCGTCGCCACCTCGAGCACCAGGAAGCGCCGGTGGTCGCAGAACGGTCGAAACGTGCACCACATCATCGATCCTCATAGTGGTCGCAGTGCAGATGGCACATGGCAGACGGTCACTGTTGCAGCCAACAGTTGCGTGTCGGCCAACCTCGCAAGTACTGCGTGCGTTGTACGAGGGTTTGCCGGTGCGCAGGAGCTCGAGATCGAAGGTTTGCCGGCGCGGCTGGTGGGCTCGTCGGGTGAGATCCGTCTGCTGAACGGGTGGCCGTCAGATCGCGAGATCGTCAGTGCCAGGGAGGGTTTATAGCCATGGACGAGGCATTCTGGGCGTTCGGGCGTGGGACAGGAGTTACCGCCCTTGCCTTCCTCACGGTGTCGATGGTGCTCGGAATCTTCACACGCTCGGGGAGAGCGCTTGCGGGGCTTCCTAGATTCGGGGTACAGAACGTACACCGGGCCGCAGCATTGATCGGGCTCATATTGGTCGTCGTTCACATGCTGTCACTTCTCGCCGACCCGTACGCGCAACTTCAACTCGTGGATTTCATCTTCCCCTTCCTAGGTGACTACCGACCTGTCTGGTTAGGACTGGGCACTCTCGCATTCGACATTCTCCTTGCAGTCTCACTCACCGGAATGCTCCGAAATCGCATCGGGAACAGAACCTTTCGACTAGTTCACTGGGGCGCATACGCACTGTGGCCGATCGCACTCGCGCACGGACTTGGCAACGGTACCGATTCCGGGCACGCATGGTTTCTCGCGATCACCGTTGGTTCGGCGATCGCGGTCGTCGGATCAGTGAGTTGGCGGCTTCGGACCGACTTCATCGAGTACGCGACCTTACGTACTGCAGAACGGACATGACATGACCATCGGACTACTCGCCGCACGTTCACCCGACCTCGCCACGCACACAGCACTCTTCGGCCCTCTCCCGAACTCCCTGCAGCCGGGCACCTTGACGTGTCTACTCGCAGATGCCGAACTCGCAGGCAAGGGGGGAGCGGCGTTTCGTACGGCGAGCAAACTCGATTCCGTCACCGGAAGGCGCGTGGTGGTGATCGCGAACGGCAGCGAAGGGGAACCGCTCAGTCAGAAGGATGCGGTACTTCTCGAACATGCACCCCACCTCGTGATCGACGGATTGCTGCTGGTCGCGCACGAGACGAGTAGTCGAGAGATTTACCTTTATGCGGGAGAACGTCAGCTCCGGTTCGTGCGGCAAGCATTGGAGGAGCGGCGGAGCGCTGGATTCGGTGAGCTTCCCGTCAACCTCGTCGAGTCTCCGACAACTTTCGTCAGCGGCGAGAAGTCAGCTGTGATCGGGATGATCGAAGGGGGAGGAGCCCTACCTCGAGATCGATTCGCTCACAACACTTCATCTGGACTTCGCGGGCGGCCGACAGTAGTTCAGAACGTCGAGACCCTGGCGCACATCGCACTGATCGCCCGATACGGACCTGAGTGGTTTCGCTCGCGCGGAGTCAACGGTGGAGTGGGGACGATGCTGGTAACGATTTCAGGCGATGTGGCAGTCGGCGGTGTCGTGGAGGTGCCGATGGGGATCTCGGTGGCGAAGTTGGTGTCCGGGTATTCCCGCACTGATTCGGCAGGTGTGCGTGCTGTCCTGATCGGTGGGTATCACGGTGGTTGGATCGATGCGGTGGAGCTGTCGGCAACCATCATGTCAACCGCGTCGCTGGGCTTTGTCGGCGCCTCCCCGGGCGCCGGTGTCATTCACGTGCTCGACCACTCACGTTGCGGCTTGCAGATTTCGGCCGATATCGTGCAGTATCTCGCCGGTCAGAGTGCACGCCAGTGCGGGCCCTGCGTCAATGGATTGCCTCGACTGGCCCAGGCACTCTCTGAGGTTGCTTATCGGGAAGGCCGTACTCACAGTGAAGATTCAATCCACTACCTGGCAGATCTGGTCGACGGTCGTGGTGCGTGCAAACACCCCGACGGTACAGCGCGATTTGTGAGGAGTTCACTGCGTGTATTCGGGCGGGATCTCCGGTTGCACGCGGACGGTCGCTGCGAGGTCGGCGCGCATATGGAGGCCACGCCATGAGTAGGAGGGTGGGCAAAGTCCTGCATATCGATTGGACTGCATGCGACGGTCGCGGACTGTGTACAGAATTGTTGCCGACTTTGTTTGGGCGTGACGAGTGGGGATATCCGTTGGCGCATGACCGCCAGCGAGAGTCGCACGTTCCCACAGAACTCGAATCGGATGCTGAGCGCGCTGTTAAGCTCTGCCCTACTGCAGCTCTGCGACTCCTGCCGTAGGTGGGTTGATCTGTCATGAGGATTTCGGACAATGGAGATGACTAATTTCAGGCCGCGATCGCGAGCTGCTGATGACTATCAGTGAACCTCGTTCGGAGGCCGGCAGTCGAGCGTCGAGTGACGACGTCGCGGGTTGCAGAAACCTTCGATGTATCCCACAATATCTTGTCGCGCTTGATCTTTCGTTGCGTCGACGGTCCGGAAGACGAACTCGTTCTTCAGCGCGGGGAAGAATCTTTCGGCCGTATTCCTGTCCCAGCACACCCCGTGCATCCCATAGATGATCGCAGCTCCAGGCCGGACATCAGGTGACGAAATGCCCTGGAGTTGTATTGATTACCGCGATCCGGGTGGAAAACAGCTCCGGGTTCGATAAGCGTGGCAGCAGCAGCAGCAGCACCAGCAGTCGCTTTCGTCAACGCCTACGCGGTCAGGTCGATGCGCATATGGTCTGCGATCGACCACCCCACAACCTTTCGGGAGTTCAGCGGGTAAGCCCCAAAGTTCGAAGCTTCGTAACTAGTGTTTGCAGAATGCCGCGACTGATTCATCTGAATGGGGCCTCCGGTATCGGGAAGTCGACGATTGCCCGGATGTACGCCGACCGTCACCCCGGAGTGCTTAACCTCGACACCGATCATGTGGTCAGTCTCGTCGGTGGATGGCAAGACAACTTCTGGACCGCCTTGGTTGCGGCAAGAGAGCTCGCCGTCAGCATGGCGGCAACCCATTTGCAGAGTGGGCACGATGTGGTGATGCCGCAGCTAGTTACCCGAATTACCGAAATCGAGGACTTTGAGGTGGCGGCGAAAACTAGCGATGCCGAGTATCTCGAGGTCGTACTGATTGGAAGCAAAGAACAGGCGCTCGCTCGATTCGCCGAACGAAGTACGCACTTGGAGATCACCCATCAGCAGCAACTCGACCAGGTGATCGTGCAGAACGGAGGAGATGGACTTCTTGAACGAATTCACGACCATCTCACCCAGTACCTGCGAATTCGCTCGAACTACCTCGTAATCGACGCCGACCGTTCCACCGCAGAGGGAACCTACGAGTCATTGATCGCAGCACTCGCAGCACTCGCAGCACTCGCAGCTAGTTGAGCCGAGATAGAGGCAAGTGCATCGAGGGAAGCTCGATCGCGGCCGCCTCACTGCACGCGACTGCATTTGGACCTACCGGGCGTCCCGATTGGCGTTGGTCAGTGCACGCGGGGCAGTGCGATCCCGTATCTGCTGTCAGACTCCTGCAACTCCGAGTAGTTGCCCTACGGCGTAGGTGATGATCATCGCGAGGGCGCCGCCCAGCACCACACGAACTACCGCGCGACGGGGATTCGCTCCGCCCAGACGCGCGCTCACCGCGCCGGTCAGCGCCAACGCAAGCAGGACCGCGACGAAGGTGACAGGAATCCGAGCCCCAGTCGGTGGGGCGAGGATCGCGATCAAGGGAAGCAACGCTCCCACCGTGAACGATATTGCCGACGACAGTGCCGCGGAGATCGGGTTGGTCAACTCGTCGGGGTCGATACCGAGTTCGATGTCGACGTGTGCGGCGAACGCGTCGTGAGCGGTCAACTCCTCCGCGACTTTGTGGGCGGTTTCCTCGCTCAAGCCCCTGGCCTGGTACATGGAGGTCAACTCGTCGAGTTCTGCACCGGGCGTCTGCTCGAGTTCGCGGCGTTCTTTCTCCAACAGGGCGCGTTCGGTGTCACGTTGAGTGCTCACGGACACGTATTCGCCGAGCGCCATCGACACAGCGCCGGCGACAAGACCTGCAACACCGGCGGTCAGGATCGGGCCGCGGTCGGGTGAGAGGGCCGCGACACCGACGACGAGGCCTGCGACGGAGACGATGCCGTCGTTGGCTCCGAGTACCCCGGCGCGCAGCCAGTTCAGCCGCGAGGACACACCAGCGGTGTGTGGTTCGTCGTGAGCCGGTCGACGGTTTTCGCTGTCGTTGTCGGCTCCTCCTGATGAGCTCGGCGATCGAGGCGAATCTGTCATGACGGGCCGGGTTTCGTGAATTGTGCTGTGGCACGGGTATCGCCGTTGCACACGAACCACGCGGTGCTCGTTTCTGCGTGGTGGGTGGTTCGGATTTCGACGGTCTCGTCGATGGTGATGGGTTTCGTGTATTCCAGAACAGCTCGGTACGGAGCCTTTGGCAGGGACGGATGCCTTCTCTGCGACGCTTCGGCCGGTTGCCAGTACACGGCGTTGTTGACGTGATCGAATGGATCGATATCACTGGGCCGCAAACAGAATTCGGTACCCGCAGTGTTTGGCGCTACGTCGGTGATCCATCGTCGCCAGGTGAGGCGATGCTCGTCGGTTGTCGTGGCGAGCGGCGCCATGAAGTCATCGCTGATTCGAGACGGCATCCCGTTCTGTGGATTGATGTTGATCCAGAATCCTTCGGTTTCGATCAAACCGCCGCCGTCTGATTCGATACGCACTCGCATGGTGCACCAGCGGCTCGAGAGGGCGGAACACCATCGATGTAATCGTACGGTGTCGGGCCAGCTGATCGGTCTGATGACGTCGATGACCGTTCGACGTACCACCCACAGTGGGTGGGTCTGGGCTGCGCCGTTTGCTTCGAGGTTGTCGAAACCCAAATCTTGCAGGTAACGGGCTATGGCGTCGAGTCGTAGGCTTCGGTCCGGGTGGATGTCTCCGGTACGGACGGGCCACGAGTTACTGAAGACTGCCCCTTCGGAAGGGCGCGGTGCGAGCGGATCGGACTGTGACCCTCCGCGGTTCGCGGACGTGTGTGGTGCCGAGGTTGTCACGGGCAGAGCTCTTTTCGTTGTTTGTTCTCGGCTGGTCTATCCGAGTTGGTCGTTCCACACGGCTTTCGCTCCGCTCTCGCCGATCCGGTACACCTGCACAATCGAGCCGGCAGCGACGAGGACGGACAGGGCAGCGATTGTGATGACGACAATCCGCCAGAGTTTCGGCGACGCCGATGTGTCGGGACGATCCGCTCGCCACGTTGCGAAGCGTGTCGAGTGAAGGACCCACCATGCGGCGGCGAGGACGAACACCCCGATGGACCAGAACAGCATCTGATCACCCAATTCGGCATGTGCCTGGACTAAAGGATCTTCGGGGATTTGGTGTTCGAGCCATTCACCGGCGTCGGTGGTGATCGGCACGGCTATGAGTGTGATCAACGCGATCGCTGCTGGTGCCAGTCCCAGTCGGATTCTTGCAGCGGGCCAACATACCGCGAGAACGAGCAGTAGTGCTGATATCGGTACGAGGACAACGACGAGGTGGACTAGAAGTGGGTGTGCGGGTAGGCCGCCGATCGTGGTCAATCCCATATTTGATCTCCCGATCTCGTGCAACGACGCGAAAGTCAGCCGCGTGTCACGCGGCTCCGTGTCAACGTATCGACTGATTCTTGGAGAGTTCTCGGTGGAAGCCTATGTCCTTCAGAGGGGCAGTGCAGAGTTAATCCGTGCTCGCACGGGGCGTTTGCGTCATCGAACCCCGCCGGTCACATAGGGGGTCGAATTGCAGCTACCGGGGTATCCGCAGAGTGAGGCCTGCGGGAAGCGCTGATGGAGGGCAGCGCCGACGATGCGGCCCGCCGGGAAAGACGATCCTGGAAGTACCAAGGGCAATTCGAGGAGCCTTGACATGGTCAAATCCGAAGACCCAGACATGCGGTAGCCGGTGAAGAAGCCGCCGAAGTGGTCGCCGCCCCACGGCCGAGCGTGAAGTATGCCGTCGAGGCGATCGGGACATTCTTTCTGGTGTTCACCGTTGGGGGTGCCGCAGGCAGCGGCAGCCCGTTCGCACCGCTGGTGATCGGCGCGAGCCTGATGGTGATGATCTACGCCGGCGGCCACGTCTCCGGTGGACACTTCAACCCGGCGGTGACCCTCGCGGTGCTGGTGCGCTGCCGGATCGGGTGGCGTGACGCGGCCGGATACGCGATCGCGCAGCTCGTTGCCGGGCTGCTTGCTGCGGTGGTGGTGCGCGTGGTCGTGGATCCGGCGCGGGCCGCGGCCGTCGCGACCCTCACGCTGGCGGGTCGCACCCTGGTGCAGCGTTCGTCGTCGAGTTGTTGTTCACGTTCGCCCTGTGCTTCGTGATGCTCAACGTCGCCACCAGTAGGAGTCACCCGGACAATTCGTTCTACGGCTTGGCGATCGGATTCACAGTGATGGCAGGGGCATTCGCGGTCGGTGACATCTCCGGGGTGCGTTCAACCCGGCGGTTGCCTTCGGTGCGGTGGTGATGGGGATGTTCGCCTGGTCGACGTTGTGGGTGTACTTCGTGGCCCAGTTTGTTGCCGGTGCCGTCGCCGGTGCCGCGTTCCTTGTGCTCAATCCCGACGACAGATGAATGGCGCCGCCGACGGGACCGATCCAGGTTCCCTGGGCCGGCTTCGCCGCCGGACATCGAGAAAGCACCGCCCCACCCCCGAAAGGCACGACAATGACCGACATTGAGCCCACACCGAGGACGACGACGGATTCCGGCATCCCGGTCGAGAGCGACGAGCACTCACTTACCGTCGGACCGGACGGACCGATCCTGCTGCACGATCACTACCTGATCGAGCAAATGGCGCAGTTCAACCGCGAACGCGTCCCCGAACGGCAACCGCACGCCAAGAGCGGCGGCGCCTTCGGCCAATTCGAGGTGACCAACGATGTCAGCGGCTACACCAAGGCCGCGGTATTCCAGCCGGGTACGACGACCCCGCTGGTGATCAGGTTCTCCACTGTGGCCGGCGAACGCGGTAGCCCCGACACCTGGCGTGACCCGCGCGGCTTCGCGGTGAAGTTCTACACCATTTGATCCATCCGATCCGCTCGACATTGCCAGGTCAATTCCGGCTTTACCGAACTGTCGAGCTTTCGCCGGGGACTGACGGTTCCGGTGAAAGAACTTGAAGAAACCGGGTTTTCGTCCGAGGTTGAGTAATCCGCGTACGTACGCTGTCGACAGAAATCCGCATGCGGCATCACCTGCGACAAATGCTGGTGAGTGTCAGTGTCAGCATCTCTCGAGGTCTTTGGCGCCTTCGAGTGGCGTCTTCAGGACACAGCGTTGGTCAGCCCAGAGAGTAGGGCCGTATGACTGTGCGGCCGGTGGCCAACGACTCTCGAGCAACCGGTACGCGACTTCTACCTTTAAGGGCAGCAGTCGTCTGAGGTTCGCGTGCACCGCAGTTAGCTGCGCGCATCGACCGATGTCACTCGATGAACGGTCCCAGAGAGGACAAAATGCGCAGCGCTACATCATCCAATCCCTCAGCCGGGTCGGCGTCGGAGGCCGCGGCGGTCGAATGCGACTGTCCGGTGGCCCGCGTCCGACACCGACACCGATGCAGGCAGGCAGAGGGGGAACGGCCGTGAGCGTCGACAGGCGAATAACTTCAGGTCAAGTGTGTAGTGATCGACGCTGCAAAGGATTTTGCGGTGATCGTGACGTAGACAGTCGGAGTACACGGTGACCGACATACCGCCGACCGCCCAGACGTCGTTGCAGCGACTTCGGTCGCTGCTCGAACCGGCTCTGGTGGTGGTCACGGTGACAGCGCTGATTCTCGGCGGGATCGCGTGGGTCGTTGGTTGGCGTGCGATCGCCGAGGGGTGCTGGGTGGCAGGAACGCTGGTCGCCGTGGTGCCCGCGCTGGTCTGGGTGATTGTGGCATTACGCAACGGCCGGGCGGGAGTGGATCTGCTCGCAGTGTTGTCGCTGGTGGGCACTCTGTGGGTCGGCGAGTACGTGGCCGGTGCGCTGATCGCGGTCATGCTGTCCACTGGGCGTGCCTTGGATGCGGCCGCACAACGGCGCGCGTCGCACGACTTGCGGGCCCTGCTCGAGCGTGCGCCGCGGTCCGCGCGCCGGCGTATCGGCGACGTGATCACGGTGGTGCCATTGGACGAGGTCGTGGCCGGTGACCTGCTCGTGGTCGGCCCCGGAGAAGTGGTCCCGGTGGATGGCCGGGTCGAAGACGCGGTGGCGGTCCTCGACGAGTCGGCGCTCACCGGTGAACCACTTCAGGTTGAACGCGCGGTCGGTGAACCGGTGCGCAGCGGTGTGGTCAATGCCGCGACCGCTTTCGAGATCCGAGCCACCGCAACCGCCGACGCGAGCACTTACGCCGGGATCGTGCGGTTGGCGCAGCAGGCGGGCGCCGACAGTGCACCGATCATTCGGCTGGCTGATCGCTATGCAGCATGGTTCCTGCCATTGGCGCTCGCTGTCGCCGGCGCCGCGTGGCTGGCCAGTGGGTCAGCGGTACGAGCGGTGGCAGTGCTGGTCGTGGCGACGCCGTGTCCGCTGCTGCTCGCAGCGCCGGTGGCGATCGTCTCCGGCTTGTCGCGGGCTTCGCGACAGGGTGTGGTAATTCGTAGCGGCGGGGCGCTGGAGAATCTCGGCCATGCGACGACGCTGGTGATGGACAAGACCGGCACGCTGACCGCCGGTCGACCCGTCGTCGTCGACGTCGTGGCGGCGCCCGGCAGCGACACCCCCGAGATCCTGCGACTGGCCGCCTCGGTGGACCAGATGTCACCCCACGTGCTTGCCGAGGCCATCGTCACCGAAGCCCTCGCACGGCACCTGTCGCTGTCGTTGCCCGTCGAGGTGATCGAACACCCCGGACGCGGAGTCACCGCCACGGTGAACGGCGCCAGGGTTGCCGTCGGCAAGCTCGCCGGCGAGGCATCCGAGGCGGATTGGGCCGTGGCGGTCGTCAACCGGGCCAGCCTCGATAGCGCCGCAATCGCGTGGGTCAGTACCGACGACGAGCTCGTCGGCGCGGTTCTTTTACGAGACCCGCTGCGCCGCAACGCACCCAGGACGGTTCGGAGGCTGCGCGCTGCCGGAATCAACCGATTGGTCATGCTCACCGGTGACCGTGCGGCACCCGCGCGGGAGGTGGCCACCGTGCTGGGCTTGGACGAGGTGTACGCCAATCAGAGCCCCGCCGACAAGGTCGCTGCCGTGCGGGCCGAACGGGAACGAGCCGTGACCGTGATGGTCGGCGACGGCGTCAATGATGCCCCTGCTCTGGCTGCGGCCACGGTCGGCGTCGCGATGGGCGCCCGCGGTGCAACGGCCTCCTCCGAGGCCGCCGACATCGTGTTGACGACCGACCGTTTGGACAGGCTGGCCGACGCGATGGACATCGCACGTTGGTCACGGCGCATCGCGGTCCAAAGCGCGGTGGCGGGGATGGTGCTGTCCCTGCTGGCGATGGGTGCTGCCGCAGTCGGACTGCTGCCGCCCGCGGCGGGGGCTTTGCTGCAGGAAGGCATCGACGTCGCGGTGATCCTCAACGCCCTGCGTGCGCTGCGAGGCAACCCTGCCGCCGGGATCGAGCTGCCGGATGGCACCGACGCGATGCTGCGCCGCTTCTCCGGCGAGCACGACAAGTTACGCGATGGACTGACGCTGCTGCGTGATGCCGCCGACAATGTTGCCGCCGGGTCCGGCAAACCTGCGATCGATGCCTTGACCCGAGCCCAGAGCTTCCTCACCGAACGACTATTGCCGCACGAGGACGCCGAACAGACCGAGCTGTACCCGGCGTTGGCGACGCCGCTGGGCAGCGCCGAGGCAACGGCCACGATGAGTCGAACCCACGCCGAGATCCACCGGCTGACCGACCGCATCGGCAACCACCTGCAACTGGCTCACGAGGCCGGTGGCATCCAACCCAGCCAGGTCGACGATCTGCGGGCCTGCCTCTACGGGCTGCATGCGTTGCTGCACCTGCACTTCCTGCAAGAAGAAGAGAACTACTTCACTCTCGCCGACACCGAACTCCCCGAGGGACGAAAGACAGCACTGACCGTGCGCGCCCGTCGATACCGGGAGAAGGGAGCACGTGACATCGAAGAACGGATTCCCTCAGTCCGCGGCTGACTGGAGTGTTCCCGATTTGATGGACACGCTCAATTCCGGGAGCGCTGTTTGCGGTGCCCGGACCTCTGAGGCGGGAATTCCGTCCAGAGCTCCGGTGTTTGGCGGTGTTTCATGAACTATGTGCTCGCTTGGGTAGCGCCGTCGCAGACCAACCATCCGGTGACCCAAACGAGGTGTGGGATTGCATCGAAACTTGATGCTCTCGTCCGACCCGTTTCCGCTTTCCAGGCAGTTGTTCCGATCTCTCCTTCTCGGTGTCCCGGCCTGCACCCGGGTATACCCCCGGGGGTACTTGACATACCCTAGGGGGTATATGGCAACCTGTAGTCATCGCACTCCACAGAACAGGGAAGGTTGTCCGATGATCCTCGAGCAGTACTACATCGAGTGCCTCTCGCACGCGTCGTACCTCATCGGCGACGAGAGCACCGGCCGCGCCATCGTGATCGACCCGCGCCGCGACATCACCGAATACCTCGAGGACGCAACCCGATACGGCCTGACCATCGAGGGTGTCGTCAACACGCACTTTCATGCGGACTTCGTCTCCGGTCACCTCGAGTTGGTCGAGGCTACCGGCGCGTGGATCGGTTTCGGCGACGCCGCGGACACCGATTACCCGATTCGCCGACTGCGCCACGGCGAGCACCTGACGCTGGGGGAGGTGGACATCGAAATCCTCTCCACCCCCGGCCACACGTGGGAGTCGATCAGCCTGCTCGTTCGCGAGAATCGAGACGCTGAGCCGTCCGCTGTGCTGACCGGGGACTCGCTGTTCATCGGCGACGTCGGTCGCCCCGACCTGGCCAATCTCGGCGACGGCACCAATACCGACCTGGCTCGGGCGATGTACCGCACCGTCCACGAGAGGCTGCTGACCTTGCCCGACGCAGTGGCCGTGATGCCGGCTCACGGCGCGGGGTCGTCCTGCGGCAAGAACCTCTCTTCCGAGTTGACCTCCACCATCGGCGAGCAACGCCGCACGAATCCGTCGGTGCAGCCGATGAGCGAAGACGCGTTCGTCGCTCTCGTCGCCGACGGCCAGCCTGCGGTGCCGGGGTATTTTTCGGCCGCCGTAGCTTTGAACAAGTCGAATCGTGCACTCCTCGAACAAGATCGGTTTGTCTCCGAACTCTCACCGGGAGAGCTCCGGGTCGAAATGGCCAGCGGAACACGCGTTCTCGATGCCCGCACCCCCGACGATTTCGCCGCCGGGCATCTGCGTGGCTCGATCAATGTCGGTTTCGACGGTAGGTTCGCCGAAACCGGCGGCATGGTCGCCGATATCGGCGAGCGCATCGTGCTCATCACTTACCCGGGTGAGGAACAGGTTGCGGCAATGCGTTTGGCGCGCATCGGATCCGACAACGCGCTCGGATACCTCACTGTCGACGTTGATGGAATTTTTCCGGACGCGCTCGCCGACCTTGTCCGTACCGCGCCGCGCACCACGGTGTCCGAGCTCGAGGGTCTCCTGGCCTCGGGCGCGGTCACGTTGATCGACATCCGCAACCCCGGCGAGCGTGACTTCGGTGCCATCGACGGCGCCCGGTCAATTCCCCTCGCACAGTTGCGTTCCCAACTCGCGGACCTGCCACGAAGCAAACCGATCGTCGTTCACTGCGCCGGCGGCTGGCGCTCCTCCGTCGCCGCATCACTGTTGCGTGCCGACGGCATCGAGAACGTCAGCGACCTGGTCGGCGGATACACGGCCTGGGTCGAGCGATCTTCCGAATAGCGCCTATTCAGAAAAACTCTCGTGCCCCATACGCGGCACGACGTCTGACAAGGAGATACCAGGTGTGTTACACCACGACATGTTCTTCCTGCTCCAAGACCACTTGGGCAGGATGCGGCCAGCACGCCGACCAGGTGATGGCCGGCGTCCAGACAGCGCGGCGCTGTACCTGCACCCCTGCTCCTGACCCGGGGTCCGGGTTCTTCCGGTCCTTCTTCGGCCGCTGACCCGCCGCACCGGATGACCCGGTGCCATGACCCGGTACCCGCCCATACTCGCACCCATCACCCCCTTTTTTCAGGAGTCAACCAATGTCCAGTAACACCAAGGTCAGGGACGGCGTTCCGCCGATCTCACACGCGTCCGGCGGCGTACTCGGCCGCATGGGCGCATCGATGGCGGGCAACGCAAAATGGGTGCTCGGTGTCTGGCTGATCGTGCTCATCGCACTCGGCGCGGCCGCACCGTCGGTGTTCAGCTCCCTCGCCGGCGCCGGATGGCAGGCCAACGGATCCGAATCCGTCCAGGTCCGCGAACTCGCACAGGAACACTTCGGCGGCAACTCTTCCGCCGCCGTCCAGGTTGTCGTGCATTCCGATGACCGGACCATCGACAGCCCCGACATGCAGCGCACCCTCACCGAGGTCACCGATGTCTTCGCCGGGGACCCTCGCTTCGGTGCGATCATCGCGCCGCAGCCGGGAATGTCCATCAGCCCCGACGGGCACACCGGAATTCTCATCGCGGGCGCGAACGCAAGCACCGACGAGATGGTCAAGGCCGTTGACGATCTCAAGGGGGAGTTGACCGCCCTGTCCGGGAACGGCATCGAGGTCTATCCCACCGGCGCATCGGCACTGTGGAGTGATTTCAACAAGGCCAACCACGACGCGATGATTCAGGCCGAACTGTTTTCCTGGCCGGTCACCCTCGCGATCATGGTGCTCGCCTTCGGGTCCCTCGTCGCCGCCGGGCTCCCACTGCTGCTGACCCTGGCCGGGCTCGTCGCCTCTGCGGGCGGCCTGGTTCTGCTCAACCAGATCACCCCGATTTCCGTGTGGGCGATGAACTTCGCGATGATGTTCGCCCTCGCCCTCGGTATCGACTACGCCCTGTTCATCGTCTCCCGGTTCCGCGACGCGATACGTCATGCATCGTCGCCGCGGGCGGCGGTCGCGGAAACCATGGATACCGCGGGCAAGGCCGTCGTCCTGTCCGGAATCACGGTGCTCGTGAGCCTCTCTGCGGTCCTGCTGGTTCCGGCACCGGCCGTGCGGACGATGGCTATCGGCATCATGCTCGCCGTGTTCTTCGTCCTCCTGGCCTCGATGACTCTGTTGCCTGCCGTTCTCGGGATGCTCGGCACCAAGGTCAACGGTGGATCCTTGCCCTACGCCAAGCGTCAGGAACACCGCTCACCGAAGTTCGCCGCCTGGGGCGAGCTGCTGCACAAGCACCCGTGGCCGTTCGCCATCGGTTCTCTCCTGGTGCTGATCGCGCTGTCGATCCCGGTGCTCGGGCTCAAGGTGGCGATGCCCTCCATCGCGGTTGTCCCCTCCGACGCCCCGGTCCGCCAGGGCTACGAACTCGTCCAAGCTCAGATGGGGGAGGGGGCGCCGGGCATGTTGCAGATCATCGCCCCCGCCGCGGAGGGCGCGCAGACAGCGAAGGCTGCTGCCGCGACCGAAGGTATCGCCATGGTGACGCCGCCGCAGTCCGCACTCGATGGCAGCGATTTTGTGATGTTGCAGGCCATGCCTACCGTCGATCCGTCCGACGCACAGATGGGAGCCATCCTCGACACCTTGCGTGCGGACCTTCCCTCGGGCGCTCTGGTGGGCGGCGCACCGGCGGAGAACCTCGACCTGCAGCAAGCGCTGAACGACTACCTCCCGCTGATCGTCGGCATCATCCTGGTTCTCGGGTTCCTGCTGCTCCTGGTGGCGCTGCAGGCGCCGTTGATCGCGATCCTCGGTACCGTGGTCAGCTTGCTCTCCACCGCCGCCGCATTCGGGGTCGCGAAGTTGATCTTCCAGGACGGGCACGGCGCGTCGTTGCTCGGTTTCACCCCGCAGGGGTTCCTCGACGGGTGGGGGCCGGTGTTCTTCTTCGCGATGATCTTCGCGATCGCCATGGACTACACCGTGTTCTTGTTGGCCACGGCGAAGGAGCATTACGAGCGCTCAGGTGATCCCAAGGTTGCGCACGTCGACGGTCTGGCTCATTCGGGGCGGGTGATCCTCGCCGCTGCCGCGGTGATGGTGGCCGTGTTCTTCACCTTCGCGCTCGCTGATCCGTTGCCGCCGAAGGAGATGGGCATCATTCTCGGTGTCGCTGTACTGCTCGATGCGGTACTGATTCGGCTGATCCTGCTGCCGGTGCTCCTGCGGTTGACCGGGCATGCCGCGTGGTGGTCCCCGGCGTGGCTGCGAAAGGTATTGCCCAACATCAGTTTCTCGCACTGACAGGTCCGGATGGCGTGGTTCGGCCACTGTGACGCACAGATCTGACGAACCACCCACCCGGATATACCCATAGGGGTATATTTGAGGTTACTGATTGATCTTCGGAAGGAACTCCCATGGTCGGCGACGACGACAGCATCGCATTGGTACTCAACCGACTCCGCCGCGCGCACGGCCAACTCGCCGGAGTGATCTCGATGATCGAACAGGGCCGAGACTGCAAGGACGTCGTCACCCAGCTCGCCGCGGTCTCACGCGCACTCGACCGGGCCGGTTTCAAGATCGTCGCCACCGGCCTTCGCGAATGCATGACCGGCAACCGCGAGAATGGCAAGGAACCGATGACCGAGGCGGAACTCGAAAAGCTCTTCCTCGCACTCGCCTGAGACCGCGGCGGCGATCGCGGAACAACGAACAGAAAGGACGGTACGGACAGTCATGACAGCTCTCCCACGGCACCACGGCTGGACCATCGAACGGATCGTTCCACTATTGGGCGGGGTAGTCGTCCTGCTCAGCGTGGCCTTGACACTCGCCTTCTCCATTTGGTGGCTGCTTCTCACCACGTTCGTCGCTGCGAATCTCCTGCTCTACAGCGCAGTGGGATGGTGCCCGATGAGCCTGATACTCCAACGCCTCGGCATCCCGCGGCTCGGCACCCGCTGACCGATCCCAGACCCCGGATCCCCCGAAAAAAGGACGTAGATCATGCAACTCGCACTCACGACCACCCTGAACACCACGTTCGACGACGCTGTCGAACGCACCCGTAAGGCATTGTCGGAGCAAGGTTTCGGGATACTCACCGAGATCGACATGAAATCGACCCTCAAAGCCAAGCTCGACGAAGACCTGGAGGACTACCTCATCCTCGGCGCCTGCAACCCGACGTTGGCACATCGAGCAGTCGGAGTGATGCGGGGGATCGGATTACTGTTGCCCTGCAACGTCGTCGTGCGCGCCGATCCCTCCGCGGAGAACACCGTCATCGTCGATGCGATGAACCCCGCCCTCATGGTCGAGGTGACCGGCGAACCCCGACTGCAGTCCGTCGCCGACGAGGCCACCGCCAGGCTGCAGGCAGCTCTCGATTCGCTCACCGCACAACAGAACTGAACTAGAACAACAACCGCATGCCGCCGAACGTCGGTAGACGAAAAGGACGCCGATGACTCTCGCAATCGCACTCGCTGCCGGGGCAGTCATCGGTGTCCTTCTAGGACTCCTCGGCGGCGGCGGATCCATCCTTGCCGTACCGGTCCTGGTGTTCGCCCTCGGCCTCGACATCGACCAAGCAATCCCGATCTCACTGATCGTGGTCGGTGTCGCCTCGGCTGTCGGCGCGATCCCGAAAGTCCGTGCCCATCTTGTGCAGTGGCGACTGGCCGCCGTGTTCGCCGCTGCCGGTATCCCCGCAACCTTCCTCGGTAGTGCCCTCGGGCGAGTGCTCCCGCAGTCCGTCGTGATGATCGGGTTCGCCGCGGTCATGATCGTTGCCGGTGCTCGTATGCTCGCCGACCGCGGCGATACCGGAACCGCCTGCAGCGTAGGTGATTCCGGTATCAATTGGCGTCGCTGCGCACCTCGTGCGATCCCAGCAGGATTCGCCGTCGGTGTGCTGACCGGGCTCTTCGGCGTCGGCGGCGGATTCCTCATCATCCCCGCCCTTGTCCTGATGTTGGGAATAGACATGCAGATCGCGATCGGAACCTCGCTTCTGATCATCGTCGCGAACTCCGCCGCCGGCTTGATCTCACATCTCGGTAGCGGCGTCACCATCGATCCGGCCATCACGATCAGTTTCACCGGAGCTGCGATCGTTGCCTCCTTGGTCGCCGGACGGTTCGGCAACCGCGTCGACACCGGAAAACTTCAACACTGGTTCGCGTACCTGGTGTTCGCCGTCGCCGCGTACATTCTGTTCGATACTCTCGTGTTGAGTCGCTGACGCCGTGACACACGAGGGAGCCGTACTCGTGTGGAACTCCGCTTTTCCATATCGGCGACCGGCCTCGTTCGCCATTCGTCGTATCTGTTTTCGGCGTAGACATCGGCAACCGATATCTACGTGGTGACCAGGCTGTCGGCGCCCGAGAAGTGCCCGCCGGCAACGGACCACTCCTCCTTTCCGAGTAAGCGCTCCGTTGTCGTGGCCGCTCCACCACGACCAATGTCACCGACTTTCGTGCAAGATGAGTGGGGGTAGATGTATCGCCACCAAGGTCGACATGGGGCGGAGGGCCTGATTCACAAAAGTCACCGGCCGCTGTTGATGATCCCGACAGAGGCCCGGTTCTCCGGATGCACGGCCGTGCCGTGACCGCTGCTCCCTGCAACGTGGGCAAGAAGAGAAGAAAGGTGGACAAAAAGAAACGGAACGACGCACACATGACGTTCGGTCGGGCCGATGGTTGCTCTGCCACCCATCGCATAGGCACACTCCGAACGTCGTCGACGTGCAAAACCGATGAGAGAGGACTAGTCATGACCTCGCAGCTTTACCTCGTCCGCCAGGGACAACGGCCCTCAACGCCAACTACCGCAACTGCGTGACCCTACTGAATCAGTTCGATCTCGTCGGTGTCGTATCCGAGTAGACCGGCGACGGTTGAGTGGGCGTCGTCGCCGTACAGCTCTTCTTGGGTCTCGTCGCCGAACATCTGGGAATGCAGCTCCTTCATATCCCTGGGTTGGGATGAGCGGGGGGCAAACCGAACTTGTACATCGGTGGGGCTACCGATGGGCTGTGTGTATGCGACGAGGGGTGGAACGCTTGCGCTTCCTGGGTGAACCGCAACTCGCAATGCGTGTTGCGGTCTGTGCCCTCGTGCGCCGCCGATGGTCAGTTGTTCCGACAGCGTTCGAGCCAGCGTCGTGTCCCGTATGTGAGTGTCGCGCACAAGTTGTGTCAGTGATCCCTTCTGCATTTTGATGCGGCGGCGGGGTTGATGTTCGTTGAACTCCCGGGCGGTCTCCCAGAAGTCGTTCAACAGCGTGACTGCTGGATCGTCGATCAGACCGCTGGGCTGTATGCGCTCGGTGATGTGGTGGGTTCGCTCGCCGGGACGGAGCGTTAGGTGATGTTCGAGTCGGGCGAATCTGAAGGGGAGGTCATCCTGGAGTAGTGCGATGTGCTCGGGAGTCATTTCCACGACACGGGTGCTTCCACGTAGTTCCACGAAAAAGTAGGTATCGTCCGGAGCTTGTCCGACGGCGGCACCTCTCAGTTCCCTCAACGCATAGACCTCTTGTTCGAGATCGTCGACACGGGTCCGCAGTATGTCGGCGAGGGTGATCTGGCGCTGGACGTACTCACTGATCGGGAGCGGAGGTCCGTCGTTGACCATCTGCCAGTTTCTTGTTCCCTCACGGTTACCTTCCACCGGTCGTCCGGTGGCTAGGTACACGGCTTTGAACAGCCGCATCGACGGAATCGTCGACATCTGATCCTCGAAAGTGCGAACAGTTTTTACTCGGCGGCCGTAGGACACTTCGTCTACGGAGATCGCGGCCTTCTTCGCTTTCTGCCGTTCGGTGTCTCGATTGAAGATCGCTGCCATGCTGATGGGATGCCCGCCATAGTCCACCCACACGGCCATCATCGGGTAGACGGTTCTGCGTAGAGGATTGAATCGGTAGAAGGGTTGGTTGTTTGCGTTACGAATGAGCTCGATGGCATCTGATCTGCCGGGATCGGTGAGCACGAGCGATGATTCCAGTCTGAGCGCCTCGAAGTGTTCGTGCACGATGCGACCGGTGATTTGCGGGATGGCGGTTTTTCCCAGGATGTCTTGGATCCGGCCGTGCAGCACGATGTGGCATTCGTCGGTCGGGTCGGCGCTGATGGTGACGGTGACGTTTGGATCAGCGTTGATCTGTTCCGTTTGGTCCGCGGTTTCGATGAATTCTTGTTCGATCAGGACCGGAAGTGCGGCGAGTGCGTCCCCGCGATCTGCGCCGAAGATGTTGTGCGCGTAGATGAGTGCGCTCTCCGGCGGCGTCCATCGAAGATCGTGATCACCGAGGGGAATGATCTCGATTTCGATCATCGACGCCAGGACAGCCAGCTGCGCCGACGTCAGATCGAGGATCTTCGCGAGTTGCGGATTGGCCGCCTGACTGTCGCGAGCGAACCGAGCAGTATGTGCGATCGGCACCATCAAACCGATCGAGGAGCTCATGTCGTCGCGATATTGCGCGAGAAGGGCCGAGTACGCAGGCTGGCCGATCTCGAACCGCTCGCCCTCGCTCAACATGCGGTCCCACAGATGTGATCTGCGGCTTTCGTGAAACCAGAGTTGTCCATTGCGTTCTACGCTGAGGATGTTCTCCCGCTCGAGAGACTGCCGCAACACACCCCACTGAGTTGAAGTGAGATCAAGATAGGCAGTGATCGTCGATTCAGGCGGTGGCAATTCGAAGACCGACAGCCAGCGTGCAGCGATCTGCGCATCGCCTGGGAGTCGAGCCAGCGCATCTTCCAGCGAGCGGACGAATGCAGTAGGGGGCGTGTATTCATCCAATGTACCGCCGCTGCGGAGCTGACCGATCAAACCTTCGACGATGATCGGGAATCCGCTGCTCAGGAAGTAGACACGATCCGTGTTAGCACTTGTGACGCCTGCCCGGTTGAGCATGGTTTCGACATCTGCTCTGCTGAGTCCGCCGACGATTATCTCCCCGCATCCGGTGTCTCGAAGTCTGGTGAGTCCGGTACGAGCCTCGTGCGCCGCCGACGACCAGGCGATCACGAATCGTGCGCGTTTAGGGGGCGCGATGCAAAGACTGGCCAACGCCCGTTGGTCATCCTCTGTCAGCCGTTGGCACTCGTCGATAGCCAGAATCACGTCGCGTTTGAGCACAGTGGCAACCTCGTCGCACAGCCGTACCAGGAGCTTGACGACGTTGGTATCGCTTCGCGACTGGAGATCTCGCCGTAGATCAGCGGTCGTATCCTGGCGTAGGCCTTTGAAGAACGCTGCGAGACCTTCGCCCGCATGTTCGCCGATTCGCGCCTTCACCAACGCCATGACTTCCTGGGTCACGGCCTTGGCCAGGCTCTTACCGACTTCGGCCACCATTTCCTTGCCTGCGGTGTCGAGTCGGTTCTGGATGGTGCGCCACGCGGTCCGATCCGCCATCGAGGTGACCAAGGCTGTGACGAGGCCATTCAGGATGGCGACCTGCAACGCGCCGCTGTCGAACGCACAGGTGACCGGCGGCGGCGCGATGGCTGCACCACGTGAGAGTTCGATCTGATGGTCGGCGAGGATCGATGACTTACCGGTTCCGGAGTCACCCGTGACTACTACAACAGGATGTGACATCGACAGAAGATCGGTGAGTTCAGGCCGCATGAGCACAGTATGCGGCTGACCTCCGACACCTTCTATTGCAGGTCACCGCCGCGAGCCGAATAGCGTTGCGTCGAAGCGAATCCGTTCTACAGACAATTTGAGCAAATTGAGAGACTTATGCCTGGCGCCACACTCGATCATTCCACTTGCGCAAACCGTGGACGTCGAACTATCCTATGGCCAGTAGCTGGAGATGAAATAGTTCTCTGAGCGCTAATTCCGGAACCCACGCCTAGGCGTGGGTTTCCGCGTATCTGGAGGGCAATAATCGTTCCATGCTGCTGGCGTACATTGACGAGATCGGCGAGACAGGGGCATTCGTTGCGCGCGATCACGCTCGCTTCAACACCAGTCCCGCGTTCGGCTACGCCGGCCTGATCCTTCCCGCTGACAATGCTCGAAAGTTCGGTCAAATCTTCACGCTGAAAAAGCGGGAGATCTTCAAAACCGAGATCGAGAAGGCAGAGCACCCTGGACGGTGGGAACGTAAGGGCGCGAGTATCTTTCGTCCCGACACTTTCGACAAGTATCGGCAACAGATCCGAGTATTCAACACTTTGGTGCGCAGCGTACGCAGCCTCGACGGCGCCCTCTTCTACTACGCCGCGGAAAAACCTCTCGGAACCCCGAAACAGACGGACCTCGATACGGACGCCCGAGAAACAGCTGCGATGCGCGAAGCGCTCAACCGCATCGCCCGGTACGCCGACTACAAAGGCTCGAACGTGATGGTCATGATCGATCAGATCAACGAGAAGACGCGCGCAGCTCGGCTGCCGGCCATGTACGAGCACATCTTGGGTCGTGCGAGCGGATATCCGGAAATGAAGCGGATCATCGAGCCGCCAATGCACATAGACAGTGTCCTGAGTTCGAACATTCAGTTCTCCGACTGGATTGCCGCATGTGTAACGAGAGCGATCGAGTACCAGATCATCAAGGAATCCCCCTACCAGTGGGTGACGGGGGACAACGCACTCCCGTCGGTCAGGGGCGCATTCACTCATGAGTCGAAGATCCACTTGTGGCAGCGTGACCTTTCCGATCTCAATCACTCCGACATCTTCCGCAGTGATCGACTGCTGCATCCGGCGGCGGCGGGACAGTTGGTCGGCGACCAACTTCCGGCCGATCGATTCCGTCGGATGAAGGCCGCGGCCGAGCGAGCACAGATCCGACAGTAATGCACTCTCTCGGGTAGTTGCATGAGTTTCGCTTGGATAAAACTGCTGATGACAACTGAAACCAGCTTCTGGTCGACTTTCCGCGATCATGTCGAGCGAGTGCTCGGGCCCAAGTGATTCATCCAGCCGGGTGAATACCAGCCGAGCGGGGGACTGTTTCTGGACGATTCGTTCGAGCCTGTTCGCGGACAACGATATTCGAGAAGTCCGATAGAAAACGATCCACTCGAAAGCCGCCTCGCGAAGCGGTTCCGCACTGCCCCATCGCTGCATCCTCACGCGACCACTTCGCGTTCCGAGGACAAGGGCGCGTACCGCGTTGTCTCGGTCCGTATTAACGCACCCGGTTTCCGTAGTACCTACGCCGTGGAGGTTCAGGCCGCTGTCGGATTCGAGTTCGCGGATGAGGCGTTCACCGTGACGGTTGACGCTCCGCAGGGCTTCGATCAGGCTGCGCGCCGCGCAGTCCGGAAGTCGGTTGCTCGTGCGGGTGAGTGGAACGCCGACAACCCTGATGCGATTGCTCCGCGTCTGGAGGACGCGGACGCGTATCGCGTTGTTGCGGTTCGCGTGAGCGTGGATCGGTAGGCGATAGAGGACCGGCCCGAAGCTACCGGGCCGGTCCTCTTCGTTGCGTGCTCCGAAAATGGCCTCTCACCGTGCGGTGGGGGGCTTTTTCGTGTGTTGGGGGTGTGGGTGTGGCTATTGCTGATTGGTGAGGGTGAGGAGGAGCTGTGAGACCTGTTCGGTGGTGGCGTCGGCGAGGCAGTCGACGATGCAGGCGGTGAGAAAGATCTTGATCGTGTTCGGTACCCGTTGCGCGAGGGCGCGGAGCTGCTCGCCCCTGGTGGGGCGGTGGTTGTCGGGGGTCTGGTCGTCGTGCTCGTGCATTTCTGCTCCTCGTAGTGGATTGGAGTTCCGCGTGGGTGCGTCCTCATCTCTTGTTGTTCGAGCTACGGGCGAGATCACATGTTCGTGTAGGGGAATTGAGTTGTTGCTGGCTTGTGACCTGCGGTGATGGCATGTCCCGGGGTGGTGTGTTCGTGGAGTTGGGGCGCCGGCGAATTTGGGGCCGGCTGATGGGGCCGGCGGGGTGCTCGGGTTCGGTGGTGGGGGAGTGTCGGGGGGTGCTCGGCGGGCGTGTGTGGGCCGATTTTTGGGTGTTTTTGAATGTTGTTGTGTTTCAGTAACTTTGGGTTATCGGTTGGTGGGTAATCTGTTTCGGTGGTTACGCATGGAGGTGTTTTGGGGAGACTCGAATTATGTTGTGGTGGTTACGATTTCGACGTTTCGTGGTTCTGTGTTGTTTTGCGGTTTGGGGTGGGGTCCTGTAGGATGGGAAGCATGATGACGATGAGTTGGCAGACGCGAGACGGGGTAGCTTTGAGCGACCTCCGCTCCTCCCCAGCCTCGTTTGGTACTTGGGTACCGAATTCTCAGTTCCGATCAAATCCTTTGGTGACAAAGACAATTCAGGAATTTAGAGGCGCGCAGCGACTCGATCGACGGCAGTCTGGCTGGACCCACTGCGAGCCGCGCAGCGGCTCCCTGGTGGGGAGCGAAGCGAGCCGCTTCCGTTCCCGATGCGGAGCATCGGGAG
>NZ_JAMSKS010000037.1:0-25606 GCF_024436645.1 Rhodococcus sp. T9N
ACGACAAATCGTCCACCGCTTTCGTCGGTCCGTAAACCTTGGTCAATCCCCTCAGCTCGATCATGAGGACCAGTCAACCACGAAAACCGAACTGTCGGAACTTTCAGACGCCAACAGAGAAAGGCGTTGCGTCCGTTCGCTGTCGAGGCTAGTATCGAATGTATGTTCGACACTACCGGGGGGTAAAAGTGACGACGCAAGTATCTGAACAGGCCATATCCAAACAGGCGATATCCGAAGAGACCATCGGACAATTCCGGGCATCACTCGCCAGCATGGATCGATCCATCGACAACGCAGCACGCGTGGATCTTCTGCGCGCATTGGAAGAGTTGAAGGCCAGTTGCGCTGGTGCCCAGGCATTGCTGGCTGCCGATCTCGACGCGTTCACCCGCAACGACCGCGGCGAACGGGGAGTGCCGCGCGCATACCAAGGCCGTGGAATCAACGCGCAGATTGCCCTCGCACGGCGAGAGTCGGCTTGGTTCGGAACTCAGCATCTGAACCTGGCCCGCGCACTGAACGACGAGATGCCTCACACACTTCGACTACTCGTCGACGGCTCCATCAGTGAGCATCAAGCGACGATCCTCATGCGCGAGACTTCATGTCTCACCGCCCAGGATCGCGCTACATTGGATCGCGAGTTCTGCTGCGACGCTGCAATCTTGGACGGATGCGGCAACCACCAACTGACACAAAGAATCCGCGCACGCACTGCCGAAATAGACTCCGACAGTGTTGCCAGACGAGCACGCAAAGCCGTGGGAGACAGACGAGTGACGTCACGGCCTGCGCCCGACACGATGTGCTGGCTCAATGTATTTCTTCCCGTGGCCGAAGGTATCGCCGTGCACGCCACGCTCAGGCGCGACGCAGATTCCGTACTTGCCGGCGGGGACAAGCGCACCCGAGCGCAAATCATGGCTGATCTCCTGGTCGAGCGAGTTACCGGAATCGGCCGCGCCACACCGACACCCGTCACCGTGAATCTGGTTGTCTCCGACCAGTCATTGTTGGGCGAAAATTCCGACCCGGCGTACGTCCACGGGTACGGACCTGTACCAGCCGCTATTGCACGCGAATGGATCACCAAGGCCAGCGAAGACTCCGAAACGGTGGCAACGCTCCGAAAGCTCTACGCACGCCCCGATACGGGCGCACTGACCGCAATGGAATCCACGGCGAGAACCTTCCCGAAGGGGTTGGCGCGATTGATCGAACTCCGTGATCGAAGCTGCCGTACTCCGTGGTGCGACGCGCCGGTTCGCCACCGCGACCACATTCGCGATCACTCGAGGGGTGGCCTCACCAGCGCAGCCAACGGTGCCGGGTTGTGTGCGGCATGCAATTACGCGAAACAGGGCTCGGACTGGACTGCCGAACCTGTACCAGGTAACCGGCACACCTTCACCACAACGACACCTACCGGGCACCGGTATTCGTCTGAGGCTCCGCCACTTCCGGCACCCTGGACCAGTCCGGATGCGGCCTAAGTTCCTCGGTGAGCCAATGCGTTCACGAACACCTCGGAAATCTCCGAGGGGTCACGAGCGATGTACGTCGAACCGCCCGTCACGCGGGAGATATCGGCGAGCGCCGCCGCGTCTGCGTCATCGGTGATGCCGATGGTGACGATGATGACCGGACGCGCCGGATCCTGCTCGCGTGCAAGTACATCGAGCAACTGTTCACGGCTGATGCTGTCAGGATCTTCGTTTGCGCCGTCGGTCAAGATGATGACGCTGTTGACTGCTCGCGGATCGTACGATTCCTGAACCTTACGGAATGCGGCCAGCGTCGTGTCGTACAAACCTGTGGCGCCACGTTTGAGTTCGGTGAGCCGGTTCGCCTGATCTGCCATCAACTTTCGTTGAGTCACACCGTCGACGATCGTGTCGTAGCGCCTGATCGGCACCAATTCCTGGAAGTCCTGGGTTCCGTTCATACCTTGGGAAAACGCCCAGAGACCGGCAGCGACGCTGTCTGGGAAGACCTGATTGCCGGCCAGAGCAGCAGCAGTGGTCAACTGCATGCGCGTCTTGCCGCCTGCCGCCGGGTAGTCCATCGACGCAGACACGTCGATCGCAACGAGTGTCCGGATCGGCTTGGCCATCAGAGCCCAAGCGCCCAGTGTCTGATCGGCCACCGACTGTTCGGACACGGTCAGTGCCGTGACGTCACCGACTCCACCTTCGACGGCTCCACCGCCGGAAGTACGGAACCCGCTGCGCGTCAGCACTTCCTGAGCAGATTCACTGTGCAACAGCTCGGCGATGGCGTCACTCTTCTTGGCTGCGGCGTAGTGCCGGTCCGGTGCCGAAGCACTGACCACCAGGGGGTAATCCATGATCATGGTTCCCGTCGCCGGTACTGTCGCGGAAATCTTCGACTCGGCCTTCGTGAACTCGACGACCTGTTGCTCGGTCGAAACACCGACCTTTCCGGAGCTGACCAATTCGGTGAGCATCTTCTGTCCTACCGGCTGATCTTCGGTACGAACACTCTCCGCTTGCGCATGGGGTACGAGTGCCGCTCGAACGGATTCGGAGGTGGCCCCGGTTTCCGCGAGAGCTCCGAGAATGGGCGCCGACGCAACCCCTGTGAACAACGGATTGCCCAACGCCAGATCGGGAACCTGTAGCGCCGCGAGCCAACTGGCAAACTGTTCGCCACCGCCGGAGGCGAGAACGACAGGCGAGGTGGCGATCGAACCTCCCGCGGCAGCGACCGGCCCCTTGGCCGTCAATGCAGCTTTGCCGACCCACGCTGTCGAATCCGGTATCCACATGTCCGGCGCGTCCACGCCCTTACCCAGGGTTCCCGCAACGTCCCCGGGCAGCGCAGAGGTAACCGTGATCCGCGAACAGCCTGTCTGCTCCGGCGACGATTCTGCGAGGATCTCCGTGACTGCCGGCGCGATCGCAGGATCCGCTGCCAGCGAGTACTCGTCGACGCTCTCGCAGGAATCGGACTGTGTTGCCTTGAAGACCACCACCCCGGTGGCGATTACCGCGACGGCAACCAACCCACCCACTGCGTAGAACCCGATCGACCGCCCGCTGTCAGGACTCGAATGCCGTCCGCCCGCCATGAAATCTGCCCTTCCGAGGCCACTCGCACTCAGGCATACCGACGGTATGCGCGCGACTGGAACTGTCCCTACCGGGCGGTAGTGTAGCCAAGAACACAGAAATTCCAACTAGCGCTGAATCGTCGGAGAACCGGCGAGCCCACATTTCGGGACAGGCCGGCCGAATTCACGAACCTTCAAGCGTCGCAGCGACTTTTCAGCAAACTGACCTGCCTAGAGCAGCTCACGCTTCTGAACCTTGCCCATCGCGTTACGTGGCAGAGTCTCGGCAAATCGAACCTCACGGGGACGCTTGTGCGCCGACAACTCCGCCCCGACCAACTCGACCAATTCGGCTTCGGTGACCTCGGGAGTCCCGGGCTTACGGACTACGACGGCGATGATCCGCTGCCCCAGATCGGCGTCGGGGACACCGATCACCGCAACTTCGGACACCGAAGGGTGCCCGAGGATGGCGGTCTCGATCTCGCCGGCGCCGACTCTGAATCCACCGGATTTGATCAAGTCGATGGATTCGCGGCCGACGATTCGGTGGAACCCACCCTCGTCGATGACGGCGACGTCACCGGTCTTGAAGTAGCCGTCCTCCGTCCAGGACTCGGCGGTTGCGTCCGGACGGTTCAAGTAGCCGTCGAAAAGCATCGGCCCACGTACCTGTAGGCCGCCGATACTCTCGCCGTCGTGCGGCACATCGTTGCCCTTCTCGTCACGAAGACGAGTCTCGACTCCGCGCAGCGGCACGCCGACCCACCCCGGGCGTCGCTCGCCGTCGAAACGCGTGCTGAGGGTCAGCATCGTCTCACTCATGCCGTAACGCTCGATGGGCGTCAATCCTGTTCGCTCCCGCAGCTTTTCGAAGACCGGCACGGGAAGCGGCGCACTACCGGAGACCAGAAGTCGGGCACCGGACAACGCGCGGGCAGCTTCTTCGTCTTCGGCGATACGCGACCAGACGGTGGGGACACCGAAGTAGAGGGAGCCTTTGGCCCTTGCGTAGTTTTCCGGCGTCGGCTTGACGGTGTGGATCACCCGGCTGCCGATCCGGAGGGGGCCGAGGATCCCG
This sequence comes from Rhodococcus sp. T9N, assembly GCF_024436645.1. Taxonomy (NCBI): domain Bacteria; kingdom Bacillati; phylum Actinomycetota; class Actinomycetes; order Mycobacteriales; family Nocardiaceae; genus Rhodococcus; species Rhodococcus sp. T9N. The sequence continues at coordinate 4,158 of NZ_JAMSKS010000037.1, forward strand.
AGAATCAGTCCGTGCACGTGGAAGAGCGGAAGCCCGTGTACGAGGGTGTCTCGCCACGTCCAGTCCCAGGCCTCGGCGAGCGCGTCGAGCCCAGCTGCGATAGCCGAGCGACTGAGCAGAACGCCCTTCGGTGGGCCGGTAGTTCCGGACGTGTACAGGACGAATGCTGTGGACTGCGGTGCCGGTTCGGGATAGCTGTGCCACGAGCGAGCGTGCAATCGGACGGGAACCACGGGCAGACCTTCGCAGTGGTCGTCCGTTTCGCCGAGCCACGCCTGGGCACCGGAGTCACGCAGAATGTGCTCTCGCTCAGCCTTCCCCGAGTCCGGCGGGACCGGCACCACGGTGACGCCGGCAATCAACGCCCCGACGACGGCGAGAATCGTTTTTGCTGTGGGAGTTGCCAATACGGCAACCCGATCGGCCTGCGCCACTCGCTCCGCGACCGAGGTCGCGGCACCGAGAATGGCACTCCGCGAGAGAACCGTGTCACCGATCGTCACGGCGTCGTCGAGGTCGTCACCGCGGGCAACAGCAAGGGGGTTCAAGGATCTCAGCAGCACCACGACAGCATCTCACAGCGCGGATGGTCGCAAACTTTCTCCTGCCCGACGCGCGTCCATCGAGTGCGGAGGGAACAGCGTCACCAGCGCAGCCCCCAAGAGCGCCCCGGAAAGCACCGCGAATCCGTGTGCGTCGTCGACCGTCACCAATGTTGCGCCGCCGACGACAATCAGGACCGTCAGAACAATCTCAGGCATTCGCGGGCGCACCAGAACGCCGATGCCCGCGGCCGCCGCTGCCAGAGCAAGCGTGGCACCGGAGTTGCCTGCGCCGGTCGACGGGAAGACTGCGGTGGTGAGCAAACCGAACAACAGTTGACCGAGCAGGAAGAGAGCCCAGCCACGTGCGGCGCCCCAGAGCCGAAACGCAAGCGGTGCAACCACGGCCAGCGTCGCGAGATTGGTGACAGTTCCTGCGGCCCCTCCGTCCTGAACGAGCACGGAGGTCAGAATGCGCCACCATTGCCCGTCACGAATCAACGCGGGATCACGACGAAACATCTCGAGCAGTCCCGGCATCGCCGCCTGCAAGATGGAAGGCACTGCAACCATCAGCCAGAGGAGAGCTGCCGAGAGTGGGAATTCTCCGAAAACTCGACGACTTTTCAACCACACGAGCATCAGTGCAACCGAGGCAGCAACGACAGCAAAAATCAGTACCGCGTCCAAGCCGCCGGTCCCTGAGGTGGTCACAGCGCGACCTTACATCGGACCGATACCGACATCAGGGAACCTGACACCTGGGAAAGCGCACGATTCAGGCGGAGAGGCGCTTTGCTGCCGCGGCGATTCGCTCGTCTGTTGCAGTGAGCGCGATCCGCACGTGCTTGCTCCCGCTCGGTCCGTAGAACTCACCGGGGGCAACGAGGATCCCACGATCGGCGAACCAACTGACCGTCGCTCGACATTCCTCGCCGCGCGTCGCCCAGAGGTACAGACCTGCCTCGGAATTGTCGACGGTGAATCCGGCGCCTCGAACAGCTTCGATCAACACACTACGACGCTCGCGGTACCGCTCGCGCTGGATGTTCTCGTGTTGGTCGTCGCCCAAGGCTGCGGTCATCGCCGCCTGGATCGGTAGCGGCAGGATCATGCCCGCATGCTTGCGCACCTCGAGCAGTTCCGACACCAGAGCCGGATCACCGGTGACGAACCCGGCGCGATAGCTCGCGAGATTGGACGTCTTCGAAAGTGAGTGGACCGCAAGCAAACCGGTCAGATCACCGTCGTTGACACGAGGATCGAGAATGGAGAGCGCATCCGCTTCCCACGTCAATCCGAGGTAGCACTCGTCGGAGACGACGATGGCGCCGCGCTCGCGCGCCCAGGCCACGACCTTCTGCAAGTGCTCGAGGCCGAGCACCTTGCCGGTGGGATTCGAGGGCGAGTTCACGAAGATCATCGCCGCCGACTCGGGACCGAGCTTGTTCAAGCCGTCGGCGCGCAGGACACGAGCACCTGCCAGTTTCGCTGCGACCTCGTACGTCGGGTACGCCAACTCCGGAATGACCACCAGATCGCCGGCTCCGAGACCGAGCAATTTCGGCAGCCACGCGATCATTTCCTTGGTACCGATGGCCGGCAGCACCGCTGCCGGATCGACGTCGGGAATGTTGTAGCGGCGATCCAGTGACTCCGCCACGGCCTCGCGAAGCGCGAGCGTGCCATGAGTCGTCGGGTATCCGGGCACCTCGGCAACAGAGGCCAGAGCCTCCTGAATCACCGGGTCCACCGGATCCACCGGCGTCCCCACGGACAGGTTCACGATGCCGTCGGGATGAGAGTGCGCCTTCGCCGTGACATCGGCGAGCGAATCCCACGGAAAATCAGGAAGCCCAGCGGCGACCGGAGTACGAGACAAGATCTCTATTCCTCACCCATGGGAGGCAGCGCCTTGATGAACGGCGTGTCGTAGTCGACCTTGCCGAGCTTGGCCGCTCCACCCGGTGAGCCGAGATCGTCGAAGAAATCGACGTTGGTGCTGATGTACGCGTTCCACTGGTCCGGGACGTCGTCTTCGTAGAAGATGGCTTCGACGGGACAGACAGGCTCACACGCGCCGCAGTCGACACACTCGTCGGGGTGGATGTAAAGCATGCGTCCACCCTCGTAGATGCAGTCGACAGGGCATTCTTCGATGCACGCCTTGTCCATCACATCTACACACGGTTCAGCAATCGTGTAGGTCACTGCCGATCTCCCTGCCTTCCTGTCGTGCATCGCCGCCGCAACACGCAGTTGCAAGGGGCCGAAAATCCGATACGACTCTCACGTACCGCGGGAACAGCCTATTATCCCCCTGCCGACCGACTCTGAGCAGGCGGGGGTAACACATTTCAGCCTACTGCGGTGATGTTCCTCGACCGAATCGCGATCCACTTCTCCCCCAGAGCGGCCGCGCGTACCAGTGCGCCCCGCTCACCGAGGTAATCCGCCACGACGCCGACCACCGGAATCTTGCCGATGATCTCGTACGGTTTTGTCCGAGACGGCCGCTTGTGCAACTCGTCCGTGATGGCACGAAAAGTCTTGGACGTGCGCCACAACGTTCCGATGAGCGCGAACGGGCGCCAGGTCTCGTCGGCGCCGCCGGCTGATTTCTCGGCGAAGTCCTCTCCGGTGAGAAGCTCTCGAGACTTCGTCTCACGCCGGCACAGCACCGACGCCAGGAGGTCCACCTGCTGATCCCGTTCGGTCACTCCGTGTTCACGGGCAACCGCAACGAGCACAACGGCCTGATTCGCGAAGGCCAGCAGGTCCTGGATCGGCAACCGATTGAGGAGGACACCGAAGATGCCGGGAAACGCGACGGCAACGGTGTTGAGTGCACCCAACCGGGTCGTCCACCACTTCGAGCGCTGCTCGTCGGTCATCACCGACCACGCCGCCGTCCCGGGGAACTTGACGACGTCGAGGACCCAAGCGGCCGCGTCCAACACCATCGCAGCAGCGTTTCGCTCGGGATCGGTCGGCTCGAACGTCCGACGCTTGATACCGAGCGGATCGCTGTAGGCGAGGTCGAGAACCGGGTTGATCCCCCACACCGCTCGATCGAGAACCTCGACGACCTTGCGGTCCCCCAGTACGTCAGCCATCAGGCAATCGCTCCTTCGCGTCGTGCATGTGTGGTGGTTCGTTCGCGTGCCGGACGTCCGATTCCCTCGGCGATGGCGCGCAGTTCTGCGACGGTCTTCTCGGAACCGTGTTCGGAGCCGGCCATCCGCGAGATCGTCTCTTCCATCAGCGTTCCGCCGAGGTCGTTGGCGCCGCCGTTGAGCATCATCTGCGTTCCGGTGATGCCAAGTTTGACCCAGCTGGTCTGGATATTGGGTATGCGGCCGTGCAGCATGATGCGTGCCAACGCGTGCGCAGCGCGGTTGTCCCGATTGGTCGGCCCTGGCCGTGAAGCGCCCGCCAGGTACAGGGGCGCGCTCTGGTGAACGAACGGCAGCAGCACGAACTCCGTGAATCCGCCTGTACGGTCCTGGATTCCGCGAAGAACGTTCAGGTGCCCGACCCAATGGTGCGGCTGATCGACATGCCCGTACATCATCGTCGAACTCGACCGCAGCCCCACCTCGTGGGCCGTGGTGACCACTTCGATCCATTCCGCCGTCGGCAGTTTGCCCTTGGTGAGGATCCAGCGCACCTCGTCGTCGAGGATCTCCGCTGCCGTACCGGGAATGGTGTCCAGGCCCGCCTCACGAAGGGCCGTCAGCCAATCCCTGATGCTCTCACCACTGCGCGATGCACCGTTCACGATCTCCATCGGAGAGAACGCGTGGACGTGCATCGACGGCACGCGCTTCTTGACGGCCCGGACCAGGTCGGCGTAACCGGTGACGGGAAGTTCCGGATCGATACCGCCCTGCATGCACACCTCGGTTGCGCCGGCGACGTGCGCTTCCCACGCACGGTCGGCGACCTGCTCTGCCGACAGCGTGAACGCGTCGGCGTCACCCTTGCGCTGCGCGAACGCACAGAATCGGCAGCCCGTGTAGCAGATGTTGGTGAAGTTGATGTTCCGGTTCACCACGTAGGTGACGTCCTCGCCGACGGCATCCTTGCGCAGCGCATCCGCCAGTGCCACAACGGCTTCCAGGCCCGGGCCCTCCGCCGTGGCGAGGGCCAGGTACTCGTCGTCGGAACATCCGGCCGGGTCGCGTTCGGCACTGCGGAGCGCAGCCAGCAGATCGGTGTCGACGCGAATCGGAGCACTGAGCTCGAGAACCTGTTCGCGCACGGTCTCCCAGTCGCCGAACGCACTGCCCAGGTCACTGCGGGTCTCGGTGTTGCGCCCGTCCGTGTCGATCTCGGTATTGAGATCGACGCGTCCGCTCGATTCCCACGACTCGTCCGGTTCCTGCCACGGCCGACCCACCGGCTTGGTGTCGGGCAAGGCGAGACCGGTCTTGGGATCCGCCAGCGCCTGCACGTGACCCGCAATACGCGGATCGATCCACGGAGCCCCGGCCAGGACATATGCCGGCTGAGCCGCAGTGCGTTCGGTCAGCGTGAAGCCGCCCTCGGCGCTGATCTCGGCCAAGGTCTCAAGATTCGGCCAGGGACGCTCGGGGTTGACGTGATCGGGGGTCAACGGTGATACCCCGCCCCAGTCGTCCACGCCTGCGCCGAGCAGCGCGAGGCACTCGCTGTTCGAGACGAGATTCGGCGGACTCTGGATCCGCATCGTCGGCCCGAGCAGCAGGCGTGCGACGGCGATGGCCGCGAGAAACTCGTCGAGTCCAGCATCAGGCGTATTGCGCATCGCGGTATCGGGCTTGGCCAGGAAGTTCTGAATGATCACTTCCTGGATGTGGCCGAACGCCTTCTGCGACTTGCGTATCGCCATGATCGACTCGGCACGTTCGAGGAAGTTCTCCCCGATGCCCACAAGAATTCCCGTGGTGAAGGGGATGTTCAGTCGGCCTGCGTCGGTCAGGGTGCGTAGCCGAACCGCCGGGTCCTTGTCCGGGCTGCCGTAGTGGCACTCACCCTTGTCGGTGAACAGCCGGGTAGCGGTCGTCTCGAGCATCATGCCCATCGACGGCGCAACGGGCTTGAGCCGCGAGAGTTCCTGCCAGCTCATCACACCGGGATTGAGGTGTGGGAGCAGGCCTGTCTCCTCGAGTACCCGGATCGACATCGCTCGCACGTAGTCGAGGGTGGAGTCGTAGCCGCGTTCGTCCAGCCATTGCTTGGCTTCCGGCCAGCGAGCCTCGGGGCGATCCCCCAGCGTGAACAACGCTTCCTTGCAGCCCAATTCGGCGCCTGCCCTGGCAATGTCCAAAACCTCGTCCGGTTCCAGGAACATGCCGTGCCCAGCGGCACGCAGCTTCCCTGGCACCGTGACGAATGTGCAGTAGTGGCACTTGTCCTGGCACAGACGGGTCAGCGGAATGAAAACTTTCCGCGAATACGTCATGGTGTTCGGCCGACCCGCTGCCAGCAGACCGGCATCGCGAACCTTGGCCGCCGAAGAACACAGATCGGTCAGATCGGTTCCCCGTGCCTGCAGCAGCGTTGCCGCCTCGTCGACGTTCAGGGTCGCTCCGTCGCGTGCACGACGGAGAACTCGCCGCATCGCCGACGCTGACGGGCCGGGCGACGGACTGGACGAGGCGGACGCGGAAATACCTGGCATCGGAAGCATGGTGGGTTTGCCGGAGTCATCACCAGTTCGGTTCACCTAGCGATCATGCGCCATGTGGGACGACTAGTGCCACCCGGTGCCAGAAGTAGGAGGCCTCACCGCCCCGACACCGCCTCGATCACGACGGCCGGTAGTCGTCGTCGACCACAACCTCGACTCGTTGATCCACGACGTCAGCCACTGGCGCGTCGAGCGGAATGTCGGTCAGATCGGGTTCTTCAGGGGCGTTCGGATCTACGGGTGTCGATTGTTCGAGCGCATCTGATTCCGGAGCCTCCGGGTCGAATGTCGCATCTTGTTCGGTCATCACGTGCTCCCTTCGCGGTCGCCACACTCCACGATAGGGCCGATGTCGACAGATCGCCCCTCACTCGACCAAAGTAGTGCCCATGACTGCGCCGCAACCGCTGACCATGGCCGACCCGTTATGGCGACCCAGCACCAAAGCCCCGAGGCTGTGGGCAATCACTGCCTCACTGTTCTGGGTACCCGTCATCGTCGCCGAAATCGTCTGTGCCGTCTTGGTGCCCGGAATCCCGTCCTGGGTGGTCGGCACCGTATTCGCAGTCACCGTACTCTTCGCTGCCACCTACATTCTGATGGTCCCGGCGTGGCGGTATCGGGTCCACCGATGGGAGATCAGTGACACCGCGGTATACACCCGCACCGGCTGGTTCACCCAGGAGCGACGCATCGCACCGATCTCGCGCGTGCAGACCGTGGACACCGAGCGCGGACCGATCGACCGCATGTTGGGTCTGGCAACCGTCACGGTCACGACAGCGTCGTCGGCCGGGGCCGTGAAGATCTCCGCACTCGACCAGGAAGTCGCCGACCGCACGGTGGCTCAACTGACGGAGATCGCGGGTACCAACGTGGGAGACGCGACGTGAACGAGAAACAGTTGGGCGACCCGACCGCGATCGAGATCCCGGTAGAGGCGGAAACGGCAGCTGCCGAGGCCGCGGAAGAGGAACAGCCCTGGCTCCGCCTCGACCGACGCATGCTTCTGGTCCACCCCGTCAACGAAGTCGTCAAACTGCTCCCGGTCCTACTCGTCTCCGTAGTTCTCGGCAGCCAATCCGGAAACCACTGGTGGGGACTCGGCGTCGTCACTCTGCTCGTCATCTTCGGTTTGTTGCGGTATTTCACCACCACGTACCGAATCGGACCCGTCCACGTTCAACTGCGCACCGGGGTCTTCCAGAAAAAGCTGCTCTCCGTCCCGCGTAGCCGCATCCGATCCGTCGACGTCGAGGCCGGGGTCATGCACCGGTTGCTCGGACTGTCGATCGTGCGCATCGGTACCGGCCAGCGCGCCGGGAGCGGCCACGATTCGAACAAGTTCGAGCTCAACGCCCTGTCGACCGCCCTGGTTCCGGACCTACGCGCCGCACTGTTGGCCGGCGCCCAGCAAGCACGGCGACTGGAAACCCCGGGCACGCCGGTCGAAAGCATCACCGAACCGGTCGACACCGAAATCGGTCACTGGGAACCGAGTTGGGTTCGCTACGCCCCCTTTTCGTTCACCGGAATCGCCATCATCGCAGCCATCATCGGCATCTCGTTCCAATACGGCATCGGCACTGCCGTCGCGAAATCCTCGGCAGTGAGCGACAGCTTCGACTCACTCGAGAGCCTCGGCATCGCACTGATGGTCGTCATCGCACTCGTCGTGCTGCTGGTGCTGTCGAGTGCACTCGCCTGCGTCCAGTACCTGATCGCGTTCGGCAACATGAAACTCACCGACAACGGCCGCATCCTGCATGTCAGTCACGGCCTGTTGAAGACTCGGCAAACCACACTCGACCGCGCCCGCCTCCGTGGCACGACGCTCAAGGAACCGCTCCTGCTGCGATTGGCCCGCGGCGCGCGGCTCGACGCCATCATGACCGGGGTCAGCGCCGAGAAGAAGGAATCTTCGCTACTGCTCCCACAGGGACCACGCAGGGAAGCCGAGCGAGTGATGGCCACCGTGATCGGTGACTCACGCCAGGCGTCCGCCCCGCTGATCCCGCACGGCCCGGCCGCGCGGCGTCGCCGGTACACCCGAGCACTGTTCCTCGCCGCGGTGGCGTTCCTGGTCTGTGTGGCGTGCGCGGCTTCTGGACTCGATGTACCGATCTACGCGTGGTTCGGGGTCGCCGTACTCGCCATCGGTGGCACCGCCCTCGCCTACGACCGATACAACGGCCTCGGCCACGCAGTACTACCCGGATGGTTGATCACCCGAAACGGCTCGCTCGATCGCCAGCGTCACAGTCTCGAATCCGAAGGTGTCATCGGATGGACGGTGCGCGAGACGTTCTTCCAACGACGCGCGGGAGTGGCAACCGTCGTCGCCGCGACGCCCGCCGGCACCGGAAGCTACGAGGTGATCGATCTCCCCGCCGAGAACGCGTGGGCATTGATCGAAGCCGTCACTCCGGGCGGTGGCGACGTGTGGGCAGGTCGTCGATGATGAGCCGCGCCAGCGAACCGAGACGCGATCGCTCCGGCTGGATGGTCGGAACACCGAGGAGTTCCAGCGGGGCGGCCGTCACCGGTCCGACGCAGTAGGTCGGTACCGGTCCGCGCATAGCTGCGACGAACCGCTCCAGCTCGCCCATTTCTTTTGCCGTGCTGAGCATCGAGGAGACCGCGGGGGCACTGGTGAAGGTCAGCGCGTCGATCGCACCGGAACGAACTGCAGCGACCAACGCGCGGACCGGCGACTGATCCGGCGGCCGGATCCACCGATAGACCGATACCGGAGTGACAACCGCGCCGATGTCGGCGAGGGAGGCGCTCAGGTCCGTCAACGGCTCCCATTCGGTGATGGTGCCGTGCAACTGAACTGCGATGCGCAAGCCTGCCACTCCCTCGCTTCCGAGATGTGCCAGAACTTCCTCGGACGACTCACCCGAAGGCGACCATTCCTCGCGCAGTCCGGCGCCTCGGATGGCGCCCGTCGCCTTGGGGCCGCGGGCGATGATGCGCGTGTGGGCGAGAGCCCCGAGGAACTCCTCGGTCAAACCCCACGAGGCGACGGCGTCGAGCCAACCCCTGAAGCCGATCCCGGTACTGATCACGACCAATTCCGGAGGATCGGCAATCAAAGCGGACGTCTGAGTCCTCAGGTCTCGATCGTCCACCAAGGGCAGCACATGGATCACCGGTGTCCGCACGATCTCCGCGCCTCGACGTTCGAGGAGCGTCGCAAATTCTTCGACACGCCGTTCTGCGGTCAAGGCGATAGTCGCACCCGCCAAATCATGTTCAGCCACAGGCTGAGTGTCCCTTATGCACGGGTCAGTTTCCTACGCGCGCGCCGAGAACTATTGCGAGCTGAGGGTGGCAAGTCTGTTGATCGCCACTTTGAAGAGGAAAACGGCGGCCGGAGCGATCGCACCGACCAGCAGCAGGAAGGTCAGAGGGGACGAAAGCACGAGTACGTCGCCGCCGGGGCCGCCCACCATGCACACCAAGAACCCGACGATCCAACCGGCGAGCGGCAATGCGGCCCTACCCGGCGTCGTAACCGTGCGGGCGGCGATCACCAATACGAGGTTCGCGGTCGCGGCTACGAGAATGCTGATGGGAAATGCCGTCGTACCGAGATGAGTCGGCAAGAACAGGACGGACAACACCGCGCACAAGAATCCGTCGAAAATCAGGACGCCGAGGATGACAGGGTCGAGCCACGACAGCGACGTTCCTGTCGAGGCGTCCGTGTTGTTCTCGACGGTCGTCATGGTTTTGATAGTGGTCTATCGGTCGTCATCGCGCGAGCGCGGGGTCCTTCCCGACAAGCACCCCGGCTCGCGCCCGAAAAGCACGAAGCTGATCAGGGAACCGGCGGGAACCCGAGCAGGGTCAGCAAATGACTCTGCTGATCTGCGAATGCGTAGAGCGACCCGTAATACAAGTCGTGGTAATAACCAGCCATCGGACGCAACGAATCGACGAAGGCGACGATCTGGTTCTGCAGGTCCCAGTTGTACATTTCTTCAGCCCCCAGGCTTTGCTGTTACCGAAAGGACCACCCATCCGGTGACACGCATCACACACCACTACGGCGTCGATCGCAATGCCTGTGAGCCGACGCCCAGGTCAGCTGTGCAGCCCGTCGAACAGATCGCGCTCGCGGCCGTCCTCACCCACCGGACCGAGCGCGCCGGCGGCCAATACGAAATGCTCGACCGTCAGGATCGGTTGGACCACGTTGTTCGACAATGCGAACTCGGCTCGGCTCGGGGCTACCGTCACCTGAGTGGCGTGGGCGCTCAATGCCCTCGCCTTCGCATCGATGACGCCTCGAACGTCGATTGCCGTCGTCACGTCTGTGTCCTCGACGCTCGGCAATTCCCCGGGCTCGGGCAGACGCCAGTTCTCCGGGAACTCGGAAATCGCCGCGATGCCGCGTTCGAGTCCGCTGCGCTCGGTCACGGTCCAGTAGAACTTCGGAGTCGACCACGGCTCGCCGGTCTCGGGATACGCGGTCGTTCCTGCAGCTTCGACGGCCGCTGTCGTGATCGCGTGCGCCTGGATGTGGTCCGGGTGCCCGTAGCCGCCGTTGGGGTCGTACGTGATCACGACGTGCGGCCGAATCTCACGAATGACGGCGACCACCGCGCCGACTGCTTCGTCGAGTCGAGCATTGACAAAAGCACGGGGATTGGCGGCCGAAGGTGTGCCGATCATTCCGGAGTCGCGATACCGACCGGCACCGGCGAGGAAGCGAGGAGCGGCACTGCCCAAAGCCGACAAAGCAGCGCTCAGTTCCGCGATCCGGTAGCCACCGAGTTGATCGGCCTCGGAAGCCACGAGCCCGGCCCACGCATCACCGATCACTTCGCCTTCCTCCCCCAACGTGCAGGTGAGGACTGTGACCTCGACGCCTTCGGACGTGTATCGCGCGATGGTGCCACCGGTGGTGATCGTTTCGTCGTCCGGATGTGCGTGCACCAACAGAAGTCGCTTCGCCGACGCGGTCACTTTTCCACCCTCACCCAGTCCGTAGCGTTTCCGAATATCCCCACCTGCACCGGCCCGTCGAGGACCACGCCCTCGACTCCGGTCCCGACCGCGACCAGCGCTCGGCTCTGCACGATCGGCAAAACCGCCGCAAGATCCCACAGCTTGGGTTCCGCATCGGCGATCAACGACCCCAGATCCCCGATGCCACTGAGCGCTTCGTCGATCCGACCTTGCAACGCCGGATCACACAGCCCGGACAGGTTGCTCGGAGCCTCGACGCTTGTCGTTCGGATGGGCTCCGGTGTCTGCGACGGCGTCGGTGCGGGCACTGCCGAACTTGTTGCCGGAGTGGAAGGTGCGCTCGGGCAACTGAACCGCGAGGCCAGCGAAGTGGCCGTGTCGGCGCCTGCCCGGCTCCAACCGACGATCATGTCGACGCGTCCTGTCGTCAGGTCCTCGCCGTAGAGTTCCTCCGGCGCCACCGATTCGACGGTCGCCAGGATTCCCACGTCACGCAATTCGTCGGCAGCGGTGTTTGCCACGGCGATCGCGATGTCGTCGTTTTCGGGAGCGCCGATCAGCAGTGTCAACTGGGCGCCGTCACGGACGATCGATCCGACCGTTCCAGTGCCCGTGACGATTCCGGTGGGCGGTGCCGTCAGGTAGCCGGCTGCAGTCAGCTCGCCCAGTGCTTGCTCCCTGGTCGGTTTCGGCGGCGCGGTGGGCGCATATCCCGGATCCGACGGAGCGAGGATCTGAGCTTTCACCGGGGCGGACGCCGATTCACTCCCTGCCGCCACCACGGCGAGCAGGTCCGGATCGAGCAGTCCCAGAACACCTTTACGCACCCGAACATCTGCGAAGTTCTTGCTTCGCCCGTTCACGTTGATGTCGAGAGTGCGCGGAACGTAGGAGAATGCCGTCCTGACACCCGGGATTGCAGACAGCTGAATATCCGTGGCACTACCCGAATGAACCTGCGCCACTTGGGCATCGTCGGTACGCAGCGCATCCGCCAACTGTGCAGCCGTTCCTCCGCGTCGCAGAACTATCTGATCCGGGTCTGAAGGCTTGCCCCAGAATCGGTCGTTGCGTTCGAGCACGATTTCGTCCCGGCCGCGGTCGACCGAGCGCACGTGAAAGTGGGCTCCCGACACCGGAATCCCCTCACTCAGGCCGGTGCTGAAACCGCCGGGAGTGTCCTTGATCAGGTGGGACGGAAGAATATCGGTGAACAACTCTCGCCATGCCGGATACGGCGCACGCATCACGACGTTGACCGTTTTGCCGCCGCCGGACGAGTTCACGTCGTCGATCATCTGATAGCCCGCGGGATTGACCACACCGGGAACCGAGATCATCTGCTGCCACAGGTAGCGAAAGTCTTCTGCCGCAATGGGAGCGCCGTCCGACCATTGGGCTTCGTTGCGCAGTTGGTAGCGAATCGTGAACGGGGCCTCCGACGTCACTTCAGCGGAAACGAGGAAAGAATCGTCGATCGCCCACTCCGTCGCGCCAGGTTGTGTGGGCGAATTGATCGGGCGAAACGCACTGGGCAGTACGAGGTTGCCGACTGCGGAGTTGACCGGCGACTGATCCGCGAGCAGGTGCGGGTTGAATCCGCCTCCCACCTCGTCGATTGCCACAGTGACCTGCTTCATCGCCGGAACGACCGGAGTCGGTGTGGGCTTGACGGTTTCGGTGCTCTCGACCGGAGGCGGCGGATCGGCTGTACATGCAGTCAGTGACAACGCCGTCACTGCCACTGCCAACGCCAGGTAGCGACGTCCTGAGGCCACAGACAATTCCTTCCGTACGGGGCCGCGTCGCCCCTTCGCACTCGATTTCCAGGCAGAACTTTGCCTGGAAACCATGAAGGCGAATGTACCTTTCCGCCGAAAACTCGGCTGAAAGGCACATCCGCCTGTCAGGTTGTAACCGACGAAAGACTACAGAGCAGCCTTGTCGCGTGCCTTGCTACGTGAACGCTCGCGAGCGCGCTCGGTTGCGTTGAGGTGCACCTTGCGGACGCGAACGTCCTCCGGGGTGACCTCGACGCACTCGTCGCTGGAGCAGAACTCCATCGCTGCTTCGAGTTCGAGCTTGATCGGCTTTGCGAGGGTCTCCATCACGTCTGCGGACGACTGACGCATGTTGGTCAGCTTCTTCTCGCGGGTGACGTTGATGTCGAGGTCTTCCTGACGCGGGTTGATACCGACGACGTGTCCCTCGTAGGTGTCTGCGCCGGGCTCGACGAAGAAGGTTCCGCGGTCGGCCAACTGGATCATGGCGAACGGCGTCACCGTGCCGGAGCGGTCCGAGACGAGCGAGCCGGTGTGGCGCGCACGGATCTCGCCGGCCCACGGGCCGTATCCGTCGAACACGGCGTTGGCGATACCGGTTCCGCGGGTTTCCGTGAGGAAGTCCGTGCGGAAGCCGATGAGGCCACGCGAAGGAACGATGAACTCCATGCGAACCCAGCCTGCGCCGTGGTTCGACATCTGGACCATCTTGCCCTTGCGGTTGGCCAGGAGCTGCGTGATGGCGCCGAGGTACTCCTCGGGGCTGTCGATGGTCAGCTCTTCGAAAGGCTCGTGAACCTTGCCGTCGACGAGCTGCGTGACAACCTGCGGCTTACCGACGGTGAGTTCGAAGCCCTCACGACGCATCTGCTCGACGAGGATGGCGAGCGCGAGCTCTCCACGACCCTGGACCTCCCACGCATCGGGGCGACCGATGTCGAGGACCTTGAGCGAGACGTTACCGACGAGCTCCTGGTCCAGGCGGGACTTGACCATGCGTGCAGTCAGCTTGTGACCCTTGACGCGACCGACGAGCGGTGACGTGTTGGTGCCGATCGTGACCGAGATTGCCGGCTGGTCGACGGTGATGCGGGGCAGTGCGACCGGGTTCTCCAGATCGGCGAGGGTGTCGCCGATCATGATGTCCGGGAATCCTGCGACGGCGCAGATGTCACCGGCGACGGCGACCTCACCGGGAACGCGCTCGACACCGATGGTCGTGAGGAGTTCGGTGATCTTGGTCTTCGTGACGACGGGCTCGCCGTCGACCTCGCGGCACCAGGACACGGTCTGGCCCTTGCGCAGCTCGCCGTTGTGGATGCGAACGAGTGCGAGGCGACCGAGGAATGCGGATGCGTCGAGGTTGGTGACGTGAGCCTGCAGCGGTGCGTCGACCGAGCCCTTCGGCGCGGGGACGTACTCCATCAGCACCTGGAAGAGTGCGGTGAGGTCCTCGGCGTCGGGAGCCTTGCCGTTCTCGGGCTGCACGGTCGATGCCTTGCCTTCGCGACCGGACGCGTAGAGGACGGGAAGTTCGAGTGCGAGCTCAGCGGCTTCGGCGGCCTCGTCGGACAGGTCCGATGCGAGGTCGAGGAGCAGGTCCTGAGCCTCGGTGACAACCTCTTCGATGCGGGCGTCGGGGCGGTCCGTCTTGTTGACGACCAGGATGACGGGCAGCGAAGCGGCGAGTGCCTTGCGCAGCACGAAACGCGTCTGCGGCAGGGGTCCCTCGGAAGCATCGACGAGCAGGACGACGCCGTCGACCATGGACAGGCCGCGCTCGACCTCGCCACCGAAGTCGGCGTGGCCGGGGGTGTCGATGACGTTGATGACGGTGATGGAACCGTCTTCGTTGACCTTATGTACTGCGGTGTTCTTCGCGAGAATGGTGATGCCCTTCTCGCGTTCGAGGTCGCCGGAGTCCATAACGCGATCGACCAGCTCGGCGCGCTCCTCGAACGCGCCGGACTGACGAAGCATGGCGTCGACGAGGGTGGTCTTGCCGTGGTCGACGTGTGCGACGATGGCAACGTTACGGAAGCTGGTGATGGTCACGCGATGGCTCTCCTGGCTGAGTTGATTCGGCCACGCGAAAGTCAAGTCGCACGGCTCTTCTGGTGGCCGCTGCACGAGTGTGTGATCCGAATCAGGGCACGAATCGCCTGAGAAGGCACCGCGGCCTAGTAAATACTACTCGCTCCGGGCTGATACTCCTGCATTGTGCGGCCTCTATCACCGCCCCCACCAGCGAATAGTGATCTGCACCACGCCGATGCGCGTAGGATTACGACCTGGAGAAACAGGTCATTTAAGGGTACGCTAACCTCGTTCCAAGAGCGGGCTCTCCGCCGTAGTGAAACAGGAAAGCCGCAGCGTCACATGGGAAAAGTCAAGGCAAGCAAGGTCTCGCAGCTCAAGCCGAAGAAGAAGTGCTGCCGCAAGAAGACGCGGTGCATCAAGTGTCCCGTCGTCATCATGCGGATGAAGAAGCTCGAGAACGAGGGCGCATCCAAGAAGGAACTGAAAGCGGGTCTCAAGAAGGCTCGTGCGGCGTAAGCGCGCTCAATTCCGCGAGTAACTCGGGGATCCAGGCTCGATCGTTGTCCACCAGATCCATCGACAACAGTTCTTCGGCGTCGACCCATGTCAATTGAGCATGGTCGAGCGCGACCGGTTCTCCCGACACCAACTCCGCCCGGTAGGCCCGCAGGACCAACCCAGGCGACAGTGGCACGTCGACGCCGATTCTGGCGCCGCATCTCACCTCGACCGCCAGTTCCTCGAGCAGCTCCCGCGCCAACGCGTTCTGTGGCGATTCGAATTCTTCGACCTTCCCGCCCGGCAGCTCCCAACGACCGGCCAAAGCCGGCGGACTCGTCCGCTGCGCGAGGAGCAGCCTTCCCTCGCGGAAGATCGCACCGGCGACAACTTCCCGATCCCTTGCAGGTGCATCACTCATCGCACCATGATGGAGTATGGCCACTTTGTTGTCCGACTCCGCGATCCAAAACGCTCTCGACGAACTGCCCGCCTGGCAACTGTCGCCAGGGTCGATCACTCGCACGGTCGACTCCGCGACATTCCCGGACGCCATCGCACTTCTTCAACGCATCGCGGCAGTCGCCGAGGCCGCGGATCATCATCCCGACATCGACGTTCGCTGGCGAAAGGTCACGTACACGCTTTCGACACACTCGGCGGGCGGTCTCACGGAACTGGACTTCGACCTTGCCCGTCGAATTGACGTACTCGTCGACGATTCGGTCCGTTTCGACTGATCTTCGAGTGAACAAACCTCGCAATCTGACGTAACAGTTGCATCAACTTTCACATAGATCACTTCAGTCACAGGTATGGTCGCCGTAAATCACGATCGAGGCCGGTCATGCCATAGACTCCCCCCGGTGCGTAGCTGCTCAGCAACTGAACAGCTGTACAACCCGGGGGCTCTGTACATAGAGTGACCCCTCGAGCCGTCAAACGCGGAGCTCGCCTAGGCGCCCGCGCGGTATGACTAAGGATGGGGAAACAGTGCTTCGAACCCGAGGTATGCGAAAGGCGTTCACCGCCGTCGCTATTGCCGCAGTAGCAGGACTGGCATTGCCGGCACAGGCAATGGCCGATCCGGCAGCACCGCCCGCACCCGAAAGTGTGCCGATCGAGTTCCTCGCATCGTTTGCGCCCGCCATCATCGGCGCCGCCGCAGGTCCGGCCGATGTTGCAGGCGGACCGCAGCAAGCGTTGCTCGACCAGGCTCGCGCGATCCTGAACTCCCCCGGCATTCCGCCCGAGATCAAGGCCACCCTCGAGAAGGTCATCACCTTCCTCGACGGCAGCGGCGGCGGCGGACCGGCGATCCCGGACGAGAACGCCCCCGTCATCGCGCAGTTCCTCTACCCGACGCTTGGCAAGGGCTGCATCTCGGCCACCGCCGATTCGGTCGGAACCGCACTTGCCGTTCCCGGCCCGGCTCACCTGCCTCCTCCCGGTCCCGCTGCCGGTCAGGCTGGATTCGTCTTCACCGCTCTCGGTACGGCTCCCGCCGTCGACGACCAGCCGGTGCCGATGACCGTCACCTGGGTCAACATCGACAACCAGCGCAGCGCCACCCAGAACTTGACCAACGCCGCACGCATCAACCCGGACGGCCCAGCCACTCTGTCGGCTATCGCCGATACCGGCCCCGGACGCGTTCTCTCGGTGATCAGCGGTTCGCTGACCACCCAGCCGGAAGGCGCAGATCGCATCACCTGCAGCTTCCTTCCGACCGTGGGCATGTTCGCGGTAGCTTGATCGAAGTCTTGTGAAAGGGACCCACCGAATTTCGGTGGGTCCCTTTTGCATCTCCGATCACCGTGATAGACCCGATAGATGGGACATCTACGAGTGGACATCACGCACGGTCGTCCAGAGAAGAAATCCGGCCCAGACCAGTCGATACGGTCACACAAGTCGACGCGATCGATACTGTCCATCCGATCCGAGGGGTCCATTCTCTCGATCGGATCGGCGTACTCGATCCTGTCGATCGGTAGCGTCGGCTCTTTTCTTTCGATCGGAAGCATCGGGTCTACGGCGTCGGTCCTGAGTTCGGGCTCGTTCGCCAGTCTCGGGTCCGCGCTGTCCGGTCTCTCACGTTGGTCACTGCTCTCCTGGCGTGGAAATCATGCAGCCCCCGAAGAACACCCGAAACTTGTTGTCATTGCGCCGGAATCGGATTCGAGCGATCCGGACCGCTCACTACGATCCGTCTCGCACTCTCAGACCTGATTCGGTCGCGGCCATTCGCGGCCTTCCAGCGCTTCGACCGAGGTATTGAATTGCCGCAGTAGGTCACCGAGCGCGAGACGCTGCTCCGGCGTCCACTCGCGGAGGACCTTTTCGACACCGGCTGTCGAATGTTCGCGATCAGCACGAAGTTTCGACAGCCCCTGCGCCGTCGGCCGGACCTTTCGCGCGAGCCCTCCGTCCGGATCCTCCACTCGCTCCACCAAGCCCTGACGCCTCAGCGCGCCGATCTGCCGGTTGATGGTGGAGATGTCGAGCGAGAAAGCGCAGGAGAGCTCCTTGAGGCTCATGGGATGTTGCAATTCCAGTCGACCGAGCAGTAGATACGCCGACCGGTCCAGATGAAGTTCGGCCCGTTGTGCGAGCGCGTGGTAACGCGAGAGCAGAGTCAACTCGTACTCGATATTCACCAGATCAGGGTCCCGGTCCATCCTCATATTGTGCAGACTACACACGATGTGTAGCGTGCACACTGGGGCGAACGCACCAATCAGAACACGCCATGGCGGGAGCCGCATGTCCGTTCACGCAGGGTCGTCCAATGTCGACGAGAAAATCCCCGACACGAACTACGCATCCTCGGGTCCAGTGCTCACCGTTCTAGGACTGTGCGGAATCGTCGTCGCCTTGATGCAGACGCTGGTAGTCCCCATCATTCCGCAATTGCCGCACCTGTTGAACTCTACTCCCGCCGACACCTCGTGGGCGGTCACCGCAACACTCCTCGCCGCCGCGGTGATCACGCCGATCAGCGGGCGCCTCGGCGACATGTTCGGCAAGAAACGAATGCTGCTGGTCAGTCTCGCGATGGTCGTTCTGGGCTCGGCCATCTGCGCGATCGCACCTTCACTGATCGTGCTCGTTGTCGGCCGTGCACTTCAAGGAGCATCGGTCGGGGCAATTCCATTGGGCATAGCCATCATTCGTGACGTTCTTCCACCGAAGAAAGTGGCCGGCGCGATGGCGGTCATGAGCGCCACCCTCGGCGTCGGCGGTGCGATCGGACTGCCGATCGCCGCGGTGATCGCCCAGAATGCCAACTGGCACTTCCTCTTCGTCACATCGGCAGCGTTCGGGCTGATCTGCATCGCACTGGTTGCGTTCGTCATTCCCGAATCGACCGTACGACGCCCGGGACGTTTCGACTTCGTCGGTGCGCTCGGCCTCACCGTTGGTCTGATCACCCTGTTACTCCCCATCACCAAGGGCGGAACCTGGGGATGGGGCGACGCGAAAACCCTGGGGCTCCTTGCGGTTTCCGCGCTCAGCTTCCTGGTGTGGGGATGGTGGGAACTTCGACGCAACGCACCGCTGGTGGACCTCCGCGTATCGGCCCGGCCGCAAGTTCTCTTCACCAACTTCGCGTCGATCGCCGTCGGTTTTGCCATGTACGGCAATTCCCTGACGCTCCCCCAACTGCTCATGGCACCGACGTCCACCGGTTACGGACTCGGACTGTCCATGGTTGCAGCGGGGCTCGCACTGGCCCCCGGCGGACTCGTCATGATGGCGCTCTCGCCCGTCTCCGCTCGAATTTCGGCTTGGCGCGGCCCGCGAATCACGTTGATGCTCGGCGCCCTCGTCATCGGATTGGGTTACGCCTTCGCATATTTCACGGTGTCGAGCGTCTGGCAGGTCGCCGTGGCCGGAATGTTCATCGGAGCGGGCGTCGGGCTCTCGTACTCGGCCATGCCGGCCTTGATCATGGGCGCAGTCCCCATCACGGAATCTGCAGCCGCGAACGGACTGAACTCACTGATGCGATCGATCGGCACGTCGACGTCTGCCGCGATCGTGAGCGTCGTCCTGGCCGGAATGACCATCACCGTCGGCACCGCAGTGATCCCCTCGTTCGAGGCGTTTCGTGCCACGTTCCTGATCTCCATCGCCGCCGCCGTCGTGACGATGGTGTTCGCCGGGTTGATTCCCAAACAGAAAGTCTCGTAAGGGAATCAACCCGGCGGAGGACTCACTTCTCCGAAGAGCCTTCGATGCTGCCCGTCTGCAACTTCGACAGAAGTGTGTAGATGAAATTGATGATGATATCCACGTGGTGCCCTCTCACATAACGGGTCCCCGACCCGACAACGACGGTACCGCAGAACTCTTCTCCATCGAATCGCCGACAATCAATTCTGCAACGTGTTCTAATTTGAGGCGACGACTACCCGAGGAGCCTTTCATGACCTGGACACGCACCGAACTCGAAGACGCCTTCGCGGGTTACCAGAACACCGTTGTCGAGTGCACTCGTTCCGGCGATTGGAACGCCTTCGCGGACATGTTCACCGAGGACGTCGTCTACGTGGAACACGCTTTCGGCACCCTCAATGGCCGAGAGGCCGTACGCAAGTGGGTTACTCGCACGATGACGGAGTTCCCGGGGCACCGCATGACCGAATTTCCAGCCAACTGGTTCGTGGTCGACGAGCAGCGCGGATGGATCGTGTGCGAGATCGACAACCCGATGGAGGATCCGGGTGACGGATCCAAGCACGGAGCCGCCAACATCACGATCCTGCATTACGCCGGCAACGGACTGTGGTCTCGCGAAGAAGACGCCTACAACCCGATGAACTTCCTGTCGATGGCAAAAGCATGGTGCCTCGCCGCGGAAGCGGCGGGCACCCTCCCCGATGACGCCAAGGCCTGGCTCGCCAAATTCGGCGCTATGGTGCGATAGATCCTGTCGGCAACGAGGATCCGACCGGCTGGGCCGGACCGACCGCACCGGCCAACGACCACTGCCCGTAGTCCCGAGTGAGGATCGAGTTCAGATCCACGCCGACGCCGTCGACCTTGCGCTTGTCGATCTCGAACTGATGCAGGTTTGCCCGCGGGTGCACATACCCTGCGGGTGAGCCCCAGTTGTGCTGCCAGAACCAGGTTCCGACGCCGGCACTGATCATTGCGTCGATCACGCGAGTGTTTCCGTAGACGCCGAGCGCTCCGTTGCCGACAACCGAGGCCCACCCCTCGAGGTACGGCGCGATCAGCGTAGTGATTTCAGTACTGGTCGGGTTGTCGTCGATCGACGCGTAGATCGGGCGACCGGACGGCCCACCAGCCGCCGCATGTAGTTCGAGGCCACGGGCAGCATGACGCTTGCCCGCTTCGCGGGCCCCGCGCCAGTCCGCCGTTCCGCCCTTGCCGAATTGATAGCAAGAAACGACTTGAAGTCCGGCCGCGGTCAACGCGTCGGTTTCCCGCGCCAGTACGGGCTTGCCGACCATCCAATCGGCGCCCGGGCGCCTGTCCGAGACGTATCGAATGGCGCCCGCATACCCGGCGGCCTTGATTGCCTGAGCGGACGGCACACCGGCGGCGTAATCGAGCAGGGTCCCGAGCGAACCGGCATTGGCCACCGACGTCGTACCGCTCAATGCAGCGAGTCCGGCAGCCGCCGATCCAGCCGCTGCGTACTTGAAGAGGTTTCTTCGCGAGACGTGCACAAAGCTCCGATCATCGGCGTGTCCCGCTCGAAGTGGCGGGCAGGCAAGCTATCTTCGTTCGCTCGCATTCCACCACAGTCACATCAACCCCGCCATGCACTTGGCCAACATGAGCCACATTTGCGACAAATGGGCTCGGTGCCCACTCCACCGCGCAGCTCGACGAAACAGAGAAGTGGGGGGGGGGGGGGGGGGGGGGGGGGGGGGGGGGGGGGGGGGGGGGGGGGGGGGG
>NZ_JAMSKS010000038.1:0-20682 GCF_024436645.1 Rhodococcus sp. T9N
ACCAAACCGCGCAGCAGCATCATCGAACCACGCCGACAACGTCGAATCCACACCATGATCGATCTGGCCGGCACTGAAGCGGGACAGCAGGTTTCGTTCTCCATCGACCAAGATGTCAACGTCACCCACCGCTACGGTGGGATCAGCAGTCACCGCACGGAAGGTCCTTACCAGCCGATCACCGAATTCCACAACGGTCGACTCGTCGAACAGATCCGTCGCATACGTCAAAGAGGCGGACATTCCGGCGGGTGCGCCGGCCTCGTCGGTTCGTTCGGTCAGGGTCAACTGGAGGTCGAATTTCGCCAGCGCAAGATCGGCACTTTCGATCGACACTTCGAGGTCGCCCAGTTCGAGCGTTGTCTGTTCGTGGTTCTGGAACGTCAACGCCACCTGGAACAACGGATGACGAGCCTGCGAACGAACCGGATCGAGAACCTCCACCACACGCTCGAACGGAACATCCGCATGCGCGAACGCCTGCAAATCCACCTCACGCGCCGAAGCCAACAGATCCGTGAACGACATCGACGGATCAACCTCGGTGCGCAACACCAAAGTGTTGACGAACATACCGATCAGATCGTCGAGCTGCGCCTCACCGCGACCCGCGATCGGTGTACCGATCGCGATGTCGGTCGTTGCGGACAAACGAGAAAGTACGACGGCGAGCGCTGCGTGAACAACCATGAACGGTGTCGAGTTACTGCTGTGCGCAATCGAATTGACAGCTTCGTGCAGGGTGGCGTCGATATCGAACTCGACCTCGGCTCCGCGCCCTGAAGCGACCTCGGGACGCGGACGATCACCAGGCAGATCCAACTGCTCCGGAAGATCAGCCAACGCATCCGACCAGAACGCAATCTGCTTCGCGATCACGGACCGCGGATCGTCCTCGGACCCGAGAACCTCACGCTGCCACAACGAGTAATCGGCGTACTGCACCGGCAACGGCGTCCAAGCCGGCACCGACGCTCGTGTACGTGCTTCGTAGGCAACCATCACGTCACGGGTCAACGGACCCATCGAGAAACCGTCGGTCGAGATGTGATGCACGACGAACACCAGGACGTATTCGCTGTCGCCGACTTTGAAAAGCTTGGCGCGCAACGGGACTTCGGACGTCACGTCGAAGCCGACTGTCGCCAGCTCGGCGACGCCCGCAGCCAGGCGATCTTCCGTGATCGACACGGGGCTGAGGTCGACGACAACGTCTTGGACGTCGAGGACGTCCTGATAGCCGACGCCGTCGACGTCTGGATACACAGTTCGCAGTGATTCGTGTCGGCCCACGACATCGATCACGGCGGCGTCAAGAGCTGCCACATCGAGGGCGCCCGAAATCCTGATCGCCGCCGGGACGTTGTTCACTGCCGACGCGGGTTCGAACCTGTTCAGGAACCACATGCGCTGCTGCGCCAACGAAAGTGGGATCCGAGCTGGCCGGGGCTGCTGCACCAGTGGGGCGGTGGCGCCCGAACCGGCGTGCAGCTCGAGCCGGACGGCGAGTGACTGCACGGTCGACGCTTCGAAGAGCGCACGAACCGGAACGCTTGTGTCGAGCGCCTCTCCCAGCCGAGCGGCGACACGGGTCGCGATCAACGAGTTGCCGCCGAGTTCGAAGAAATCGTCGTCGCGGCCAACCTGTGCGACTCCGAGAACTTCGGAGAACACCTGCGCGACAGTCTCTTCGACGGTCGTGATCGGCGCCTGGTACACCTTGGACTCGAACACGGGCGAGGGCAGAGCCTTGATGTCCGTCTTGCCCGCGGTGGTCAACGGAATCGAATCGAGTACCAGTACCGAGTCGGGGACCATGTAGCCGGTCAGGAACGTCGACACCGACTCGATGACCTGTGCGGGATCCACCTCGGCGCCGGCCTGCGGCACGACGTATGCAACGAGACGATCTCCGAAGTGATCGTCGGAACGAACGAGAGCAACAGCTTGCGCAACGCCCGCGCAACGGGTCAGCGCGGCCTCGATCTCGCCGAGTTCGATACGGAACCCACGGATCTTGACCTGGAAGTCACTGCGGCCCACGTACTCCACTGCGCCACCGTCGATCCACCGGACCACGTCACCCGTGCGGTACAACCGCTCTCCCGGCGCCCCGAACGGGTCTGCGACAAAACGACCCGCTGTCAATGCCGGCTGTCCCAGGTATCCACGTGCGACCTGAACACCCGACACGTACAACTCACCTGCGACACCAACCGGAACGGGCTGCAAGCGGCCGTCCAAGATCCGCGCGGCCATTCCCCGAATCGGGCCGCCGATGTTCATACGATCAAACGCGGTCAGCGTATCGCTGATGTTCGAGGCGACTGTCGACTCCGTCGGACCGTACGCATTGAAGAATCCACGCACACCGCCATCCGGAAGCGGCACCGCCCACTTGGCAACGAGAGAACGCGAACTGGCTTCGCCACCGACGACAACCACCCGCAACGCGTCGAGCCCGCTCGGATCCACTGATGCCAGCGCAGCGGGCGTCACGAACGCATGCGTCACGCCCTCCGAGCGCAAGATCTCGGCCAATTCCGCGCCGCCGTACACCGTCGTCGGCGCAATCACCATCGTCGACGCGGAGCCGAATGCCATCAGCAACTCGAGGACAGACGCATCGAAACTCGGCGAGGCGAAATGCAGCGTCCGAGCATCCGCGGTCAGCGCATAGCGCTCGACCTGCTCGGCGCAGAAGTTCGCCACACCGGCGTTGGTGACCACAACGCCCTTGGGCAGACCTGTGGTGCCGGACGTGTAGATGACGTACGCAGGCTGCCGCTCGTCGATCGCACTACGTCGATCCGAATCACTCACCGGCGCGCAGGATTCTGCCGCGCACGCCGCCACTGTCTTCTCGTCGTCGAGAACAACCCACGTCAACGCCGACGGCAATCCTGCCTCGACGTCACTGAGCGCAAGACCCAGCACCGCACCGGAATCGGAGATCATATGGGCGATACGGTCAACCGGATACGTCGGGTCGACTGGTACGAACGCAGCACCCGTTTTCGCCACTGCCCACAGAGCGAGAACCGAATCGGCCGAACGCGGAATCGCGATCGCGACCCGATCCTCCGGCCCGACGCCCTTCGCAATCAGAACACGAGCGAGTTGCGACGACCGCTCGTCGAGTTCGTGGTAGCTGATCGACTGACCGTCGAAGCGAATCGCATCCGCCGACGGATCCACAGCGGCCGCCGCTGTGAGAATCTCGACCAGGGTTCCCGAGACCGACTGACCTCCATGAACATCGGCCAGCACACCCCGCTCGGCCGCATCGAGAATATCGATGTCACCGACGACAATCGAAGGAACCGACACGACGGTCTCGAGGATACGAACCAGACGCCGAGCAAACCCTTCGACCGTCGAAACGTCGAACAGATCTGCAGCAAACGTGAATTCGGCCGAGAGCCCTTGCTGGATCCCGTCTTCGCCGATCGACTCGGTTACTGCGAGTTCGAGGTCGAACTTGGCAGTGGTCGTGTCGATTTCGGCGGCCTTGATCGCCAGTCCCGGCAGTTCCAATGCCGTTTGCGCGAGATTCTGCAAGGACAGCACGACCTGGAACAGCGGATGTCTGGCCTGCGACCGGGCGGGAGCCAAGACGTCCACCAACCGCTCGAAGGGCACGTCCGAGTGAGCGAACGCTCCGAGCGCAGAATCACTCGCCGCAGCCAGCAGATCCGTGAATGCCTGGGCCGGGTCGACCTCGGTCCGCAGAACAAGCGTGTTGACGAACATGCCGACGAGATCGTCGAGCGCCTCGTCGCCACGACCGGCAACGGGAGTGCCCACGGCGATGTCCGAGGTTCCGCTCAGTCGGGCCATCAGAACGGCAAGCGCCGAGTGCAACGCCATGAAGAGCGTCGCGTTGTTCTCCCGTGCCAGCGCGTCCAATCGACGGTGCACATCCCCGGAGATCTCGAACGCGAATCGCTCGCCGCGCATCGACGCCACATCAGGCCGAGACCGGTCCGACGGAAGCTCGATCACATCCGGTAGGTCTGCCAGAGTCTCGGTCCAGTACGAGATCTGCTGCGAGATCAGTGATTCCGAGTCGTCTTCCGACCCCAGAACCTCACGCTGCCACAACGAATAGTCGGCGTACTGCACAGTCAACGGCTGCCACGCCGGCGCGGTCCCATCCTTGCGTGCCGAGTAGGCAATCATGACATCGCGAGCCAGGGGCGCCATCGACCAACCGTCAGCGGCGATGTGATGAACCACGATCGCAAGGGTGTGCTCGGTGTCGCTGACCGTCAACAGGCGGACACGGATCGGCACGTCGACGGTGACGTCGATCGCTGAGGATCCGATTGCAGCGACTCGACTTTCGAGCTCGTCCTGATCCGAAACCGACTCCACGGTCAGCCCGCCGAACGCCTCCGAGAGCGACAGAATCGACTGCTTCGGTCCGGAAGCCCCGTCCGGATATACCGTTCGGAGCACCTCATGCCGGGCCAGTACGTCCTCCAGCGCCATTTCCATCGCGGCAGTATCGAGATGACCAGTCAGGTGCAGAGCAAAAGTGATGTTGTAAGCAGCTGAGTCGGTGTCGAAGCGGTTCAGGAACCACATGCGCTGCTGCGCCAGCGACAACGGAATTTCCGCGGGACGCACCTGTGCGACGAGCGCCTTCTGCCCGCCGCTACCTACGTGCGACTCGATGTGTGCGGCGAGCGCCTCGACGGTGGAAACGTCGAACAGCGTTCGCACCGGCACCGTAGTGTCGAGCGCCCGCCCCAATCGGGAGGTGACCTGAGTAGCCACCAGGGAGTTGCCACCGAGTTCAAAGAAGTCGTCGTCGAGGCCGACTCGTTCCACTCCGAGAACATCCGCAATCACCTGCGCGACAATCTCTTCCACCGGCGTGGTGGGTGCACGAAACTCGCGGACCTCGAAAACAGGCTCCGGCAAAGCCCGGCGATCCAATTTGCCCACCGGGGTCAACGGAACCTCAGCGAGTTCCATGATGACGGACGGAACCATGTAGCTCGGCAGAGCCTCCGCCACGAACGAGGCGAGCACGTCCCGATCGAAACTCGACCCGTCAGCCAGTTCGACGTAGGAAACGAGGGTTGTGGCACCCGCCGCGCCTTCGCTTCCGACCGTCACCGCGAAGCGCACAGACTCGTGCGAGGACAGAACTGCGTCGATCTCACCGAGTTCGATACGGAATCCGCGAACCTTGACTTGGAAGTCACTGCGGCCGACGTATTCGAGAACCCCCGCGTCACCGCGCGCGTCTCCGCCGGTCCAGCGCACGACATCGCCGGTCCGGTACATTCGCTCGCCATCCGGCGAATACGGGTTGGCGACAAACCGTTCCGCAGAAAGGCCTCGCCGCTCATGGTAGCCGCGAGCCAATGCAGCGCCCGCAAAGTAGAGCTCTCCCCTGGTACCGACTGGAACAGGATGCAGACGCTCGTCGAGTACCAGTGCCGACATGCCCTCGACGGGACGCCCGATGTCGATCGATCGGCCGATCGCGAGATCGCCGAACGACGAGATGATAGTGGTCTCGGTCGGACCATACCCATTGAAGTAGGCGCGCCCTGGGGCCCATTTCGCCAGCAACTCGGGAGTGGTCACGTCACCGCCGACGGAGACGACTCGCAATTCAGGCAGCTCTGCCGGCTCCATGGTCCCGAGTACTGCGGGAGTGATGATCGCGTGTGTGACCTTCTCGGAATGAAGAAGATCCGACAACTCGTGTCCACCGATAATTGTCGACGGAACGATCACCAAAGTTGCACCCGCGGAGAAGGCGACCATCCATTCGAGTACCGACGGGTCGAAGCTCGGTGAACAGATATGGAGGAAGCGCGAGGACTGTTCTACCTCGTAGCGACGCTGTGCTGCGTCTCTGACCCCACGGAGTCCACCGTGAGTGACGCTGACACCCTTCGGTTTTCCCGTGGAACCGGATGTGTAAATGACATATGCAACGTGAGAACTGTGAATCGGAGCGATTCGGTCCTCGTCCGTGACCGGCGCTGAAGATTGCGCCGACAGTTCTCCGTTCAGCGCCTGGCCGTCAAGGACCAACCATTCTGTGACCGCAGGAAGCTGATCTACGAACTGTCCCGACGTGAGTCCCATCGCGGCCGAAGAATCGGCCAGCATGTGCCGGACACGATCTTCCGGATAACTCGGGTCGACTGGGACGTATGCCGCCCCTGACTTCGCCACCGCCCATACTGCACAGACCATCTCGTACGAGCGAGGAAAGGCGAGAGCAACAATGGTCTCGGGGCCGGCGCCACGTCCGATCAGAACCCGTGCGAGCTTCGACGACTGCTCATCGAGCTCTCGATAGGTGATCGATCGACCCTCGAAGCGCACAGCAACCGAATCCGCCTCAGCCGTGCCGGACAGGAAGATGTCGACGAGACTCTGCCGGGGCATCGTGTCATCCGCGGCTACGACCGTCAGATCGGTGCGCTCGGAGCGTGAGAGCAGGTCGATATCGCCGACGATCGTTTCAGGTCGGGTAGCCACGGCATCGAGGATGCGCACGAACCGAGTAGCGAAAGTGTTCACCGTGGCCGGATCGAACAGGTCCGTGGCATAGGTGAAGGTGGCGCTCAAGACGTCCGAGTCTTCGCTGCCTTCAGGATTCTCGGACACCATGAGCTCGAGATCGAATTTGGCGACCGGTACTTCCAATTCAGCTGCAACTGCTTTGACACCTGAGAATTCCAGTTCGCGTCGTCCACTGATCTCCGCAGTGAGCGCAACCTGGAACAGCGGGTGTCGAGCCTGCGAACGCGCCGGACTCAGAACTTCGACCAACCGCTCGAACGGCACATCGGCATGCCCGTAGGCAGACAAGCCCGATTCCCTTACCCGAGCGAGCAACTCTTCGAATCGTTCGTTCGGATCGACCTCGGTGCGAAGCACCAGGGTGTTCACGAACATGCCGATCACGTCGTTGAGCGCTTGATCGCCTCGCCCACCGATCGGGGCACCGATCGCGATGTCGGAGGTACCACTGAGCCGGCTCAACAGCGTTGCATATGCCGCCTGCAACACCATGAACAGCGAGACGCTCCTCGAGCGCGCCAACTCGTTCAACTTGCGCGTCGTGCGTTCGCTGATCTGAAAATGGTGCTTGGCGCCGTGATTGGACGCGATGGCAGGACGAGGTCGGTCGGTCGGCAGATCCAACTGATCCGGCAGATCGGCAAGTGCCCGGCGCCAGAAGTTTATCTGGCGAGACGACTCCGAGCGCGGGTCTTCGTCGGATCCCAGTGCTTCGCGCTGCCACAGGGCGTAGTCGGCGTACTGAATTGGCAGCGGCGTCCACGCCGGCGCAGACTTCTCACTTCGCGCCGAGTAGGCGACGAGAAGGTCACGTGCGAGCGGACGGAACGACAGTCCGTCTGCAGCGATGTGATGGAGAACCATCACCAGGACGTAGTCCGTCGGAGACACCTCGAAGAGGGCAACCCGTACCGGGATTTCGAGCGTCACGTCGAAGCCGCGAGACGCCACGTCGAACAGCGCCGCGTCGAGATGCGAATTCCGAATCTTGACCGGATTCAACTCCACCGCGGCCCGGTCGACCGGCAGAACCAGCTGTTGCGCGGTTCCGTCGACATCAGGGTAGATCGTCCGCAAGGACTCGTGTCGCTCGAGAAGATCCATCACCGCGGCATGCAGGGCGGACGGGTCCACCGAACCGGTGAGCCGGACCGTGAACGGAAGATTGTAGGCGGGCGTCGACGGATCGAGACGGTTGATGAACCACATGCGCTGCTGCGCAAGCGAGAGCGGGACGACCTCGGGACGAGGCTTGGCGATCAGCGGGGTGAGCTGCCTGGCGTTGCCCGCCACCGACTCGGCGCGGGCCGCCAGGGTGGCGACCGTGGTGGATTCGAAGAGCTCTCGAACGCCGAGTTGCACTCCCAATGCCGAACCCACTCGCGTCACTAATTGTGTTGCAACCAGAGAGTTTCCACCGAGCTCGAAGAAGTCGTCATCGATACCGACGCGCTCGACACCGAGAACGTCGGCAAACACGTCCGCCACGATGCGTTCGATTTCGGTGCGGGGCTCGCGGTACTGCTTCGCACTCGCGAACACCGGCTCGGGCAACCCGGCACGATCCAATTTGCCACTCGTGTTGAGCGGCAACGCATCGAGCACCATCAACGCGGCCGGAACCATGTACGACGGGAGGCTTCGGCCGGCGAACTCACTGAGCACCGCAGCATCGATGTTTCGGCCTGGACCCGGCACGACGTAGCCGACCAATTGATCACCGGTCGGGGTGACGGTCACCAAAACGACAGCCTGCGAAACGTCGGGGTGCGCCAGAAGGACGGTCTCGATCTCGCCGAGTTCGATGCGCTGCCCGCGGAACTTCACCTGGAAGTCTGTACGCCCGATGTAGTCGAGATTTCCGTCCTCACGGCGACGAACGAGGTCGCCGGTCCGGTACATACGCTCACCGGCCGTGCCGTACGGATTGGCTACGAACCGATCCGAGCTCAGGTCCGGTCGACCAACGTATCCGCGCGCGAGTTGAACGCCGGCGAGATAGAGCTCACCCGGCTGCCCGATGGGGGTCGGGCGAAGTTGTCCGTCCAGTACGTGCGCCTGAGTGTTCCACTGCGGCATACCGATCGGCACGGAAGTAGTATCCGTGGCCACGGCCTCGTAGTACGTGACCGATACCGCGGCTTCGGTCGGACCGTACAGGTTGTGCAGTCCGGCTCCACAGAGTTCGCGGAAGGCGGAAGACGTCTCGGGCGGGAGCGCCTCGCCGATGACGAACACGTGGCGCAACGAATCACAAGATCCGGCAGGTGCATTCGCAGTGAACAGCGTGAGCATGGATGGCACGAAGTCGGTGATCGTGACGCCGAGCTCCGCGATCTTGTTCGCCACGTAGATCGGGTCGCGATGACCGTCCGGAGTCGCGACGACGAGCGTGGCGCCGACCTGCAACGGCATGAAAAATCCCCACAGCGACACGTCGAATGTCGTAGCGGTCTTCTGCAGGTAAATGTCCGACGCCGAAAGCCCGTACTCGGCGTTCATCCACTGAAGCTGATTGTTGATCGCCGCGTGAGTGACCGCGACACCC
Organism: Rhodococcus sp. T9N; assembly: GCF_024436645.1. Lineage (NCBI taxonomy): Bacteria > Bacillati > Actinomycetota > Actinomycetes > Mycobacteriales > Nocardiaceae > Rhodococcus > Rhodococcus sp. T9N. The sequence continues at coordinate 9,107 of NZ_JAMSKS010000038.1, forward strand.
TTGGGTCGACCGGTCGAACCCGAGGTGTAGATCACGTACGCAGTGTTCGAGAAATGCAAGGGAGACAGGCGATCCGCGTTGACGATCGGTCTGCTGTCGAGCTGCCCATAGTCCAGTGTGTCGATCTCGATGACCCGTGTGCCCGAGGGCAGATCCACGTCGTCCCGCGCAGTGGTCACAACACACGTGGGCTGCGCCGACTCGAGAATGTAGGCGGTGCGGTCGGCTGGGTGGTCGGGATCCACCGGTACCCAGGCTCCGCCGGCCTTGGCAATCGCGTACAGACCGACCATCAAGTCCAAAGACCTGCGGATCGACAGTCCTACAAGCGATTCGGGCCCAACACCCATGGCGATGAGTTGACGAGCCAAACCATTTGCGCGAGAGTCGAATTCGGCGTACGTGAGGCTGGCGCCTTCGAAAACGACAGCGGTGGCATCGGGAGTTCTCTCGACCTGACGCTCGAATGCTTCGGTGATGGTCTGCGAGGCAACGTGGAAGCCGGTGCGGTTCCACAAGGCAACCTTGTTTCGCTCCTCGTCGGTTGCGACAGGAAGATCCCAGACCTTGCGGCTCGTTTCGGCCGAGACGAACTTCTCGAGAAACTCCACGAACCGCGAGTGATTTCGCTGGGCGTCCGCGGGCGCATACAGATTGGGATTCGACTCGAAGTCGATGTGTGTGCGGGTATCGCCGACGCTCTGATACAGGTTGACACCGAGGTCTTCGATCAAACCCGTGGACAAGATGTGAAGTTCGCCGACGAGGGGCCCGAACGCCAACTCGGTGGAAAACATCATGATGTTGATCCAGGGGCCGAAGAATCCGCCCCGGCCCGGCCCGTCCCCGCCGCGAACCATGTCCTCGTGTCGGTATCGCTGGTGGCGCAGTGCGCCGGACATTTCGTTCCTGACATCGTCCAGAAGCTCCTGGACGGTGGTGTCCGCGGTGACGGTCAGGCGCAGCGGCACGACGTTGGAGACCATGCCTCCGGATCGACGCAGCACGGCTGTTGTTCGACCGGAAACGGGCAGACTCAGCGACACGTCCTCTCGTCCGGTCATCTGAGCGAGGTACGCCGCAAACGCCGCGACGACAGTGCCGGCAACAGTGGTCTTCTCGATGCGCTCGAGGAACCGCCCGAGCAGAGCCTCGACGTGGTTGGACAGCGCTGCACTGTCGATCCGACTGACTGGAGCCGGCGCGGCACTTCGACCCGCGAGGCTCGAGATCTCGTCGAGATTCTCGATCTTGTCTGCCCAGTACTTGCGATCGGTTTCGAAACGACTCGACTGGCGGTACTTGTTGTCCACCTCGTAGACGTTCCGGAGATCGGAGGCCTCACTCGGCTCCGGATCCCGGCCCTCCACGCGCGCCGAGTACAGCTCCGCCACACGAGTGACGAACGTCGACGCACCGAAACCGTCGAGAATTGTGTGATGGACCCGTGTGTACCAGTAGTAGCGATTCTCGCCGAGCCGCAGGATCGTGGCAGAGATCAAGCGGTCCGTGAGCATGTCGATCGGCCGGCTGCGATCTGCTCGCATCCACCGCATGGCAGCGTCGTGCGAGTCGTCTTCACTACGAAGGTCGACGTAACCGACCGAATCATCGAGTGCGGGGTCGATGATCTGGTAAGGCTGGGCGTCGATCTCGAAGATCCGGACGAAGGCCGACCCGATTTCGCGACCGGCGTCTGCGCAGGCCTGCCGAAGGGCGTCAAGTTCCAGAGCACCACGGAGTTCGACGTACTGAGCGATGTTGACCGGAACGGCGGGATCGAGGTGTTGCGCGAACCACATACCGAGCTGGGCCGCGGAAAGCGGGAATGCGTCGGATCGCTGAACGTCTTCCGGCGAGCTGCCGACCTCCGGCTTGCCGCTCCCCAGTTCTCCGTTACCCAGCGAATTCACGCCCACAGCCTCTCTTCCACACCATTGCGCACCCGTGCGAGCCGAACGTCCGATTCGCAGCAGCTACCGACCTCATCCAACCTCGACGAGCCAGAACCACCCATTGTCTCCGATACATAGGTGACAAGAGAAATCCATACCCCGGTGTATCGACGGTTTTGTTGCAATTCGTTACAAATCGCCCAGCTCATCTACCCCCCGATCGCATTGCCGAAACGCACCGTTCAGACGCGGCGCGCGACACCTCTCCCCCTGGGACAATCAATTGCAACCGACGATCTACACCCCAATCCACATCAGTCACCTCGGACAATTTACAGGGCCGCCGGGTACTGGGTGTCTGAGCTCGAACAAGATTCGACAGTCGCTGATCGAGACTATCGGTACTCGCCGACAGACCGACGAAAGAACGCGCCGACCAGCGGTCGGCGCGTTCTTCGATTTACGGTACGAAGCTTCAGGAAAAGCCCACACCAGTCACACTCTTCAGGTGCTCGCTGCTGACCCCTGGAGCCAGCTCCACAAGCTGCAGCCCGTCCGCGGTGACGTCCAGCACTGCCAGGTCGGTGATGATCCGGTTGACGACGCTCTGACCGGTAAGCGGCAGCGTGCAGGCCTCGACGATCTTGGGATTGCCGTCGCGGTCGGTGTGCTCCATCACGACGATGACGCGGCGGGCACCGTGGACCAGATCCATCGCCCCGCCCATACCCTTCACCATCTTGCCCGGCACCATCCAGTTGGCAAGGTCACCGGTCTTCGACACCTGCATCCCGCCGAGCACCGCGGTGTCGATGTGACCACCGCGGATCATGCCGAAGGAGAGAGCCGAGTCGAAGAACGCGGCGCCTGAATTGACGGTGACGGTTTCTTTACCGGCATTGATGAGGTCGGCATCGACCTGATCATCGGTCGGATACGGTCCGGTACCGAGGATGCCGTTCTCGCTGTGGAGGACCACCTTGACGCCCTCGGGCAGGTAACTGGGGATCAGAGTCGGCAGGCCGATGCCGAGGTTGACGTACTCCCCCGACCGCATCTCGGCGGCAGCGCGAGCGGCCATCTCGTGGCGAGTCCAACCGATACGGGTTTCCTCTGCACTGGTCACTTGGTGCCTCCTGAGACGGTCCGCTTCTCGATCCGCTTCTCCTGTGGGCCTGTGTGCACGACCCGCGCGACGAACACTCCAGGTAGGTGCACGTGTGCGGGGTCGATGTCGCCCGGCTCGACGAGGTTCTCCACCTGCGCGATGGTGATCCGGCCGGCCATGGCAGCAAGCGGGTTGAAGTTCATCGCCGTCTTGTTGAAGACGAGATTTCCTTCGGTGTCGCCGTAGTCCGCGTGCACGAGCGCGAAGTCAGCGGTGATCGCCTCTTCCAATACATACGTGCGGCCACCGAACACTGCCGTCGCCTTCGGTGGCGACGCCACGGCGATCGAACCGTCCGGGTTGTATCGCCACGGCAAGCCGCCCTCGGCGATCGGGGTGCCGACGCCGGCCGGAGTGTAGAACGCCGGGATGCCGGTACCGCCAGCTCGCAGCCGCTCGGCCAGCGTCCCCTGCGGCGTCAACTCCACTTCGAGCTCACCGGCGAGATACTGGCGCGCGAACTCCTTGTTCTCCCCCACATACGACGCCGTCACCCTGGCGATCCGGTGCGCGCCGAGCAGAATGCCGAGACCGTAGTCGTCGACACCGCAGTTGTTGGAGAACACCTCGAGATCGGTGGCGTCGCCGTCGGCGATCGCCGCGATCAGTGCGTCGGGAATACCGCACAGCCCGAAGCCGCCCACTGCGAGCCTGGATCCGCTCGCGATGTCGGCAACTGCCTCAGCTGCCGTATTCACGACTTTGCTCATCCGTTAGTTCTCCTTCTGCTGAAAGATTCCGGCTCGGTGAAGAAGCTTCTCGGCGTGACGGAGAACGGGAGCGTCGACCATCTTGCCCTCGAACGCGAACACACCACGTTCAGTAGACACCGCGGCAAGCACTCGTGTGGCCCAGTCGATCTCTTTTTCCGAAGGTGCGAAGGCCCCGCGGATGACCTCGACCTGACTCGGGTGGATCGCAACCTTCACGTCGAAGCCGACTGCGACAGCATCAGCGGACTCGACGCCCAGGCCTACGAGGTCCTTGATGTCGAGATAAACGGAATCGACAGCCAACCGGCCGTAGCTCTTCGCAGCCAGGAGAGACGTCGATCGGACGTGCTTGGCAACGTCGCGGTACGAACCGTTCGGGTGCCTGCTCGAATTACCGCCGAGACCGGCCACAAGATCCTCGGCTCCCCACATGACACCGATGGCGTTCGCAGCAAGCGCGATGTCGGCCACGGCGAGGGCTCCTCGCGGGGACTCGACGAGCGCAACCACGTCCGCCGGTGCGAGCGAGAGGACGTCCTCGGCCGATTCGCACTTGGACAGCATGAGACGCGAATAGTGTGTGCCGTCCAGCGCGATCAGATCGAGTTCGTGATCAGGTGTACCGACCGGATTGACGCGCACGACCGTCCGCTCCGGATCGAGAGGCGTGTCGATCAGGGCTGCACGTGCGGCTTCCTTGTCGGCCGGAGCCACACCGTCTTCGAGATCGAGGATCACGACGTCGGCAACAGCCGCGGCCTTCGCATAGCGCTCGGGACGATCCGCCGGGCAGAACAACCACGCCGGCCCCGGCGGTGTCCACGTCATGAGGACACCTCTGCCGGACGCAGTTGCACCAGTGTCTTGCGCGTGGCCAGTGCGACGACGTCACCGTGCTGGTTACGCCCGGTGTGCACGAGCGTCACGATGCCTTCACCTTGACGGCTCTTCGATTCGCGCTTGTCCGCGATGAGCGTCTCGGCATACAAGGTGTCGCCGTGAAAGAGCGGCTTCGGGAAGCTGATCTCGGAGAAACCGAGGTTCGCCACGATGGTGCCCTGCGTCAACTGCGCGACGGACAGGCCGACGATGGTCGACAGGGTGAACATCGAATTGACCAGCCGCACACCGAATTGAGTGTCCTCGCTGTACGCGGCATCGAGATGCAACGCCTGCGTGTTCATGGTCAAAGTCGTGAACAGGACGTTGTCAGCCTCGGTCACCGTCCGGCCTGGGCGATGCTCGTAGATCGCGCCGACCTCGAACTCCTCGAACCAGAGCCCGCGCTGAGTGATCTTCTTGGGGTTCGTCACAGCCCTGCCTCACGAGCGATGAGCATCAACTGCACCTCGGTCGTTCCCTCACCGATTTCGAGGATCTTGCTGTCACGGTAGTGGCGCGCGACGGCGTACTCGTTCATGAAGCCGTATCCGCCGTGGATCTGCGTGGCGTCACGGGCGTTGTCCATGGCAGCTTCGGAGGAAATCAGCTTGGCGATAGACGCCTGCTTCTTGAACGGCTTGCCCGACAACATGAGTGCGGCCGCGTCGTAGTACGCGGTACGTGCGACGTGGGCACGAGCCTCCATACGCGCGATCTTGAACGCGATGGCCTGGTTGTGTCCGATGGGGCGACCGAACGCCTCGCGTTCCTTGGCGTACTTGATCGACTCGTCGACGCAGCCCTGGGCGGCACCGACGCTCAACGCGGAAATAGCGATGCGGCCTTCGTCGAGGATGCGCAGGAAGTTCGCGTAGCCGCGGCCGCGCTCACCGAGCAGATTCTCTTCGGGGACACGAACATCGGCGAACGTGAGCGGATGGGTGTCGGATGCGTTCCAACCGACTTTGTTGTACGCCGGTTCGGCCGTGAAGCCGGGCGTCGTGGTCGGCACGAGGATCGTCGAGATCTCCTTCTTGCCGCCGTCCTTGACACCCGTGACCGCGGTGACCGTCACGAGCTTGGTGATGTCGGTGCCCGAGTTGGTGATGAACTGCTTGTTGCCGTTGATGATCCACTCACCGCTGTCGAACTTCGCGGTGGTCTTGGTTCCGCCGGCGTCGCTACCCGCACCGGGTTCGGTCAGGCCGAAGGCAGCCAACGACTTGCCGCTGGTGAGCTGCGGAAGCCACTCCTGCTTCTGTGCCTCGTTACCGAAACGGTAGATCGGCATGGCACCAAGGGACACACCAGCTTCGAGAGTGATCGCGACGCTCTGGTCGACCTTGCCCAGCTCTTCGAGCGCCAGGCAGAGTGCGAAGTAGTCGCCGCCCATTCCGCCGTACTCCTCGGGAAACGGCAGGCCGAACAGTCCCATGTCGGCCATCCCGGCCACTACCTCGTACGGGAAGGTGTGGTTGGCGTCGTGCTCGGCAGCAACCGGTGCCACTACGGTCTTCGCGAAATCCGCAACCGTCTTGGCGAGCTGCTGGTATTCGTCCGGAAGCGCTCCGGTGGCAAGGTAATCGGACATCAGGCGTCTTCCTTCTGCGTCGTGTTCTCGGTCTTTACTTCTGCAGTCTCTTCGTCCGCGACAGGTACCACGCGGGCCAGAACCTGATCCACCATCACCTGATCGCCCTGACGGACAAGCACTTCCACGATCCCGTCGATCGGGGACGTCAAGGAGTGCTCCATCTTCATGGCCTCGACCACGACGAGTGGTTGTCCCGCGCTCACTGCCGCGCCGTTCTCGACGTTGACTGCGATGACGGCACCGGGCATGGGGCTGGCGATTTCGGCGTCACCGGCATGCTTGTCCTCACCGCGAACGCTGACTTCGGCTACCTCGCGCACGTGCCAGGTTCCGCCGCCTGCCAGCCACAGACCGCCATCGGTCTGGGCGACGACAAACGTGCGTCGACGTCCGTCGATCACCACCGCCAGTTCGGATCCCGTCAGGGTCGCGCTGAATGCGCGAGGCTGTGAACCTTCGACCTCGACCTTTGCATCCGCGGGAACGCCGACGATCGCAACGTGCGCCGTTCGGGTGCCGGCGGAGAGCCTGATGCTGGTCGGAGCGGGAGTTCCGACGCGCCACCCACTCGGGACGTCCCAGGGATCAACGGATTCCGAAGTTGTCCACCGCGAGAGCCAGCGATACGCCGCGGCAGCAATGAGTACCTCGTCGGAGGCGTCGGCTGCGACAAAGTCTTCGACGCGACGATCGAGCAGACCGGTGTCGAGGTTGCCCGCGATCACATCCGGATCAGCGAGGAGGAACCGTGCGAATTCGATGTTGGTCACGACTCCGAGCACTGCGGTGTCACCGAGTGCGCGATCGAGCTTGCGCAGTGCGCCCGCGCGGTCGGGAGCGTGGGCGATGACCTTGCTGAGCATCGGGTCGTAGTCACTGCCGACGACGGTGCCCGCGAGCAGTCCGGAATCGACGCGCACGCCGGAACCTGACGGCTCGACCAGATCGACGACGCTGCCGCCGGTCGGCAGGAATCCACGGCCCGGATCCTCCGCGTACACACGAGCTTCGATGGCGTGCCCGGTCAGCGTGATGTCACTCTGGGAGAAGGCCAACTTCTCCCCTGCTGCCACACGGACCTGCCATTCGACCAGATCCAGTCCGGTCACCATTTCGGTAACGGGATGCTCGACCTGGAGGCGGGTGTTCATCTCCATGAAGAAGAACTCGTCCGGCTTGTCGGCGGAGACGATGAACTCCACGGTGCCGGCGCCGGTGTAATCGACGCTTCGAGCGGTGTTGCACGCTGCCGCGCCGATCCGGTCACGGGTCACCTGATCGAGCAGCGGCGAGGGAGCCTCTTCGATGACCTTCTGATGACGCCGCTGCAGGCTGCATTCGCGCTCACCGAGGTGAACGACGTTGCCGTGCTGGTCGGCGAGAACCTGGACCTCGATGTGCCGGGGCCGCAGGACGAATCGCTCGAGGAACAGGGTGTCGTCGCCGAACGACGACGCGGCCTCACGGCGGGCACTGCGAAGAGCCTCGGCCAGATTGGCCGGATCCTCGACCAGACGCATTCCCTTGCCGCCTCCGCCGGCCGAAGGCTTGACCAACACCGGGTAGCCGATGGCCTCGGCCGCTGCGATCAGTTCTTCGTCGGTCAGATTGGGGCGAGCGATACCCGGGACCACCGGTACGTCGAACGCGGCAACGGCGTTCTTCGCGGTGATCTTGTCACCCATCACCTCGATGGCGTGCTCGGAGGGACCGAGGAAGGCGATTCCGGCAGCCGCACAGGCAGCCGAGAACGCCGAGTTCTCCGACAGGAAGCCGTAACCGGGGTGAATACCCTGAGCACCGGTGGACTTGGCAGCGTCGATGACCTTGTCGATGACGAGGTAGCTTTCACGCGCCGCGGCCGGTCCGATGTTGACGGCAGTGTCGGCCTCGCGGACGTGGCGAGCATTCGCGTCGGCGTCGCTGTAGACGGCGACGCTGCGAATTCCCAACTCACGCAACGTGCGGATCACGCGAACCGCGATCTCACCGCGGTTGGCCACGAGAACAGTATCGATAGTGCGCAACTCAGTCATTTCGCTCACATCCGGAAGACGCCGTAGGAGACCGGCTCGATCGGCGCGTTCGCGCACACCGAAAGGGCCAGGCCGAGAACAGTTCTGGTATCTGCGGGATCGATGACACCGTCATCCCACAGCCGCGCAGTGGAGTAGTACGGATTGCCCTGAGCCTCGTACTGCTCGCGGATCGGCGCCTTGAAGGATTCTTCGTCCTCGGCCGACCACGGATTACCCGCGCTGTCGAGCTGGTCACTACGAACCGTCGAGAGCACCGACGCGGCCTGCTCGCCGCCCATGACCGAGATGCGCGCGTTCGGCCACATCCACAGGAAGCGAGGTGAATACGCGCGTCCACACATGGAGTAGTTGCCGGCGCCGTACGAGCCGCCGATGACGACTGTCAGCTTGGGGACCCGTGCACACGCGACTGCCGTGACCATCTTGGCGCCGTGCTTGGCGATGCCGCCGGCCTCGTAGTCGCGTCCCACCATGAAGCCTGCGATGTTCTGCAGGAACAGCAGCGGCACACTGCGCTTGTCGCACAGTTCGATGAAATGTGCTCCCTTCATGGCGGATTCGCCGAAGAGCACGCCGTTGTTGGCGATGATGCCGACCGGGTGGCCCTCGATGTGGGCGAAACCGGTGACGAGCGTCTTGCCGTATTCAGCCTTGAACTCCTGGAACGCGCCACCGTCAACGAGCTTGGTGATGACCTCGTGCACGTCGTACGGAGTACGGGGATCAGTCGGAACGACGTCGTACAGCTCGCTCTGATCGGCGACGGGCGGAACCGTGGAGATGACGTCCCACGGGCGCTCGGAGCGGGGGCCGAGCGTGGCAATGATGTTGCGCACGATCCGAAGTGCGTCGCGGTCATCCTCGGCCAAGTGATCGGTGACGCCGGAAACCTTGGAGTGCAGGTCGCCGCCGCCGAGCTCTTCGGCCGTCACGATCTCACCGGTGGCAGCCTTCACGAGCGGCGGTCCGCCGAGGAAGATGGTGCCCTGGTTGCGGACGATCACTGCTTCGTCGCTCATCGCGGGCACGTAGGCGCCTCCCGCGGTGCATGAACCGAGAACTGCGGCGATCTGGGGAATCCCCTTGGCGCTCATGGTCGCCTGGTTGTAGAAGATCCGGCCGAAGTGCTCACGGTCCGGGAAGACCTCGTCCTGGCGCGGCAGGAAGGCGCCGCCGGAGTCGACGAGGTAGATGCAGGGAAGGTTGTTCTGCAGCGCAACTTCCTGCGCGCGCAGGTGCTTCTTCACCGTCATCGGGTAGTAGGTGCCGCCCTTGACCGTCGCGTCGTTGGCAACGATGACGCACTCGCGACCCGACACACGGCCGATACCGGTGATGACGCCGGCGCCCGGGCACTCGTCGTCGTACAGGCCGTTGGCCGCCAGTGGGGACAGCTCGAGGAAGGGGCTGCCCTGGTCGAGCAGCGAGTCGACGCGATCTCGCGGCAGCAACTTCCCTCTGCTCACGTGACGCTCGCGAGAGCGCTCGTTGCCACCCAGCGCTGCTTGCGCCAGTTTCTTCTTCAGTTCGTCCACCAGAACGGTGTGATCGGACCGGTAGCCCGATCCTTGCGTGATTCCACTGGGAGTCATCCCGCCGCCTTCGCCATGAGTTAATGCTCGATAACTGAAACTAGATTAACTATGATTAACTGAGTTGTCCAGAACACAAGCGAAGAAAGATCGAGAGAATGACCTCTGAGCAGGTAGCAGCTCCGACGCGACGCGATCAGATGAAGGCCGACCGTCGACGTCAGCTCTTGGACGCCGCCGCACGGTTGATCGCCGAACGCGGATTCGTGAGTGTGCGACTCGAAGACCTCGGCGCGGCCGTCGGTATCAGCGGCCCGGCCGTGTACCGGCACTTTCCGAACAAGGACGCCGTCCTCGTGGAACTTCTCGTCGGCATCAGCACGCGCCTGCACGAAGGAGGTTCTGCGGCAGCGGAGGCAGCGGACTCACCGAGCGCCGCACTCGACGCACTGGTGGAGTTCCACCTCGACTTCGCACTGGGCGAGCCGGACCTGATCCGCATCCAGGACCGCGACCTCGAAAGCTTGCCGGCCGACGCGCGTCGACAGGTACGCCAGACGCAGCGCAAGTACGTCGAGGTCTGGGTCGGGGTGCTCGAGCAACTCGATCCCCAACTCGATCAGGCGGACGCACGAATCAAAGCGCATGCCACCTTCGGTCTGATCAACTCGACCCCTCACAGCGCCAACCCCGCTTCGCCGGCACGCGCGCGTCGAGTCCTGCGGGATATGACGCTCGCCGCACTGCGCACCCACTGAAACCGGACACGGCACAATCGGTGGCAGACTGGTTACACCAGCTAACAGATGAGGGTGCCGAACGTGGAAGACAGCAGTGGGGTCAGCAGGGCCGATTTCGCCGAACTGCGGACCGAGTTCTCCCGCTTCATGATGTTGTACCAATTCGGAATCTCCGAACTTATGACCAAGGTGAACATCCTCAAGGACGAGTTCACTCACATCAATCAGTACAGCCCCATCGAACACGTCACGTCACGGGTCAAGTCACCGGACAGCATCCTGCGAAAGGCTCAACGCCTGAACGTCCCGCTGACGATCGACGACATCTCGAAGAACATCTTCGACATCGCTGGAGTACGTATCACCTGCAGCTTCATTTCCGACACGTACCGAATCGCCGAGATGCTCACCAGCCAGACGGACCTTCGGGTGATCGAGCGCGAGGACTACATCGCCGATCCGAAACCCAACGGCTACAAGAGCTTGCACTTGATCGTCGAGGTCCCGGTTTTCATGAGTGACCGCGTCAGGCACGTACCGATCGAACTTCAGATCCGCACGATCGCGATGGATTTCTGGGCGAGCCTCGAACACAAGATCTACTACAAGTACAACCGCGAGGTTCCCGTCGAACTCCTCGACGAACTCACCGAGGCTGCAGCCGCGGCACACCGCCTGGACGTCAAGATGGAACGACTCAACGACGAGTTCGCCAAAATCAAAGCGCTACCGCATCCTGACGACGAAATCCTCGAGCAGGATCTGCCGGCGCAGTTCCTCGAGGCGCTGCATCTTCAGCGACGGGCGCTCTGAATTCGGTCCCCCTCCCCTGAGCGAACGCGCCTTTCGGCGCATCTGAGGCGACGAAAGTGCCGTTCGCTCACAACTGGGGTCGGACAACTAGGGCAAACAAAAAGAAGTGGGGGCGCCCCCCCCACGGGGGGGGGCCCGGCACGAAATTGGGGGGGGGGGGGTTTTTTTTCAAAGACGGGGCGCGGGGCGCGCCACGGACC
>NZ_JAMSKS010000039.1:0-18218 GCF_024436645.1 Rhodococcus sp. T9N
CTCCCTTAATGCTTCCTCCCAACCCGCCCCTCCCACCCCCCCCCCCCCCCCGACGCCGGGGCCGCCCCCCCCCCCCCCCCCCCCCCCCCCCCCCTTCCGTATGTCGAATCTAGGTGGCGTCGAAGTCCACAGGAGGACGTTCGCCGGCGGTGAGTGGCTTGTCCTTCGACAGCGTCTTCGGCTCCTGCACTCCGCTCTGCGGCTTCTTGTCGAAGTTGCCCGTGAAGATGGAGTCGTCGCCGTCGAGGAGGTGCTGGGTGATCACAGCGCGCGGCGTCATTCCGCGCAGCTTGTTCAGATCTGCGAGCGGTTTACGCAGATCCTCGAAATCGGTGCCCAGTTCTTCCTTGAGCTGATTGGAAGCGCCCGAAGCATATTCGCGCACCTGCCTCAGGGATTTCGTGACCCAGGAGACCGCACCAGGAAGCCGCTCGGGTCCCAAGATGACCAGAGCCGCTACGAGGAGGATCATGAACTCGCCCCAACCGATGTTGCCAAACACAGGGTCAGCCTACTGTGTGCTCGCTCGGTGCGCGCATGTCCGGATCAACCTCACAGGAAGATCGCAGGGTCCGATCAGTCCGACACCGGCGTGACCGAAATGTCGACCTGCCGTCCGTCGCGGATCAACTGAACGTTGACCGGCTGATCGACGGTCGTCGCGTTGACCGCAACCACCAATTCGTCGGCACTTGTCACCGGTCGGTCACCGACCTTGACGATGACGTCCCCCTCGACGATCCCCGCACGTTGAGCGGGGCTGCCGTCGCGCACGTTGGCCACCGCAGCACCACTGGTCGCGTCGTTGACCGCGGTGCGGGCATTCACGCCGATGTCGGGGTGATGAACCTTGCCGTCGCGAATGATGGTCTGCGCCACCTCGGTCACCGTGTCGATCGGAATCGCGAAGCCGAGCCCGACCGAACCGCCGGACTCACTGAGCATTGCGGTGTTGATGCCGATGACGCGGGCTTCGTCGTCGACGAGCGCACCACCGGAGTTGCCGTGGTTGATCGCCGCGTCGGTCTGGACGGCGTCGATGACGGCGTTGGTATCGGTGCCTTCACCCGACAACCGCAGAGGCCGGTTCAGTGCACTGACGATCCCGCGGGTGACAGTCTTGCTCAATCCGAGCGGTGAGCCGACGGCGACGACGTCGTCGCCCACCTGAACATCCTCGGATTTTCCGAGCTGAGCGACCGTCAGATTGTTCGCCGACACCTTGAGCACTGCGAGGTCTGTCTTGACGTCACGTCCGACGATCTGGGCGTCGGTCTTGGTTCCGTCGGAGAAGATCACCTGGATCTTCGCGTCCTGAGCGGGCGGAACAGCCGAGGAGATCACGTGGTTGTTGGTGACGATGTATCCGGCGCCTTCGATGACCACACCGGAACCCGTGCTGCCCTGGTCGCCGACGGCGACCTGAATCGACACCACGGATGGCAGTACCGCGTCGGCGACTTTCGCCACCTGAGACTCCGGCTGTTCCCCACCGCCGGATTGAACAAGCGTGACACGTGAGCTGGTGAGTGAACTGCGATCGGCAGTGATGACAGTGGTAAGCAACCCACCGACGAGAGCGATGACAAGCGCCATGCCCGCAAGAGCGGCCAGTGCCGAGGGGGCGACCTTGCGACCGAACAACAGCTCACGCACGTCGAGTTTCTGGGCGGGAGGCAACTGCACCGGCGCCTCGGACTCTGCGGGCTTGCCCAGCGAGACGGCGGATTCAGGATCACGCCACGGATCACGCGGCGTTTCTTCGTCGGGCGTGTTGTTCGCCGTCGCCTCGGGATCGCGACCGATCGACTCGGTGGCGTCTGCGGGTCGACCGAACGCTTCGGCCAGAACCGGGTCCGGAGTCCCGATCACGACATCGGAGGACGGAGTCGATCGCGCGGCCACCGGAGTGAACGAGCCCTCGACTCCACTCGGCCGACCGAACACCTGGCGCGAGGCCGGATCGATCTGGGGTCGATAGACCGGACGGGGGTCGAGAACCGGCGCATCTGCCGGTCTGTCCACCGAACCGTTTGCCGAAGAATCCGAACTCACTCCGGAGTGCCCCCTTTTTCCGTCAGTCACATGGTCCAGTATCACTGATCCGCGCCGGGAAGCTGGCGCGCGGCGTCATTTGCGCCAGCGACGGGACAACCTCTTGCTGATGGTGGAGAAGCCGGCGGGTTGATTACCGACGGAACTGTCGGCGTTTTCCGAATTCGGCCCGGTAGTCGGACTGTTGCACGAAGGAATCTGGCTGAGAAGTCCCACCAGGGACAACGGCATCGTCATCTCGCCGCTTCGACGCAGCGCACCACGTGCCTGCTGCTGAGCATCGACGGCCGCAGCGCACTCGGCGCAGATCGAGATGTGATGCGAGGCCCGCAAGTAGGCCTGCATTCGGAGTTCTCCGTCGACGTAGGCAGCGATTGCCTCGCTGGCCAGATGTTCGGTCGAACCGAACTGGCGATGTGCCCGCGCCTCCGTCATTCGTCCCTCCAGGTGATTGACCACGTCCCGCTCTGTAGCTCGAACCCGACCGTCAGAAACCGACGAGTTCGGATTCGGCTGCGCGCTGCGCTGCCAGATGATCACGAATCGCCTGTCGCCCACGATGGATACGGCTACGAACCGTTCCGAGCTTCACTCCCAGTGTGGCACCGATTTCCTCGTACGACAGACCTTCGATGTCACAGAGCACGACAGCGGCACGAAATTCAGGTGCGAGTGAGTCCAGTGCGGCCTGCAGACCTGCGTCGAGGCGCGCGTCGTGGTAGATCTGCTCGGGGTCCGGACCGGGTGAGGGAACGCGGTCGTAGTCCTCGGGCAGCGCTTCCATACGGATGCGATTGCGTCGGCGAACCATGTCGAGGAACAGGTTTGTGGTGATGCGGTGCAACCAGCCCTCGAAAGTTCCGGGCTGATAATCGGAGAGCGAGCGGAACACCCGGATAAAGGTGTCCTGCGTCAAGTCCTCGGCGTCCTGGGCATCGCCTGACAACCGGTAGGCCAGGCGGTACACCCGGTCACCGTGCTGACGCACGAGTTCGTCCCAAGACGGCATGGAGGACTTCTCACCAGTTGCATCGAACACAGCAGTGCCGATCAATTCGGAATCCACAGCCGATTCCGTCGTCAAAACTTCCGACTCTCGAGGGCGAGGCTCGTCGTTGACCTGGTAAATAAGTTGATCCTCCTGCTCGGGATCGCGTAGTTCGATCACCGCGTTGTCCGAATCACGTGATGCGCGATATTCGGGAGAACCAGCCGTTGCTGTGATTTGTTCCCGATCACCGAGCTGCGAAAGATCAACTTGGTAGAAATCGATACCGCCGTGCGATCTTCGATCCGGCGATGTATACACCTTTTCTCATCGCGGTGTGCGCGCCATATGAGGAGCCTGAGGGATTCCTGAGAATCCTGGTGACTGCGCGCCTTGCAGCGACAATCCGAACCGCCCGATAACCTCATGAGCGTGACCCACGCCGAACAGATACTCCGCCACGTCGAGGACGTAGTTTCCGAGGACGAGATTTTGACCGCGGCGCGAGATCGAGCGCTGGATCTCGGAGCCCATCCGGTGACGCCCGCCGTCGGTGCGACGCTCGCGATGTTCGCGAGGATGCTCGACGCGAAGACGGCCGTCGAGGTGGGTACCGGAGCCGGCGTGAGCAGCCTGTGGCTTCTGCACGGAATGCGCGACGACGGCGTCCTGACCACGATCGACAGCGAACCCGAACATCAGCGGGCCGCCAAGCTGACCTTCCGCGAAAGCGGAATCGCTCCGGCACGCACTCGCCTGATCAACGGACGGGCTCTCGACGTGCTTCCCCGGCTCGCCGACGGCGGCTACGACCTGGTATTCGTCGACTGCGCCGCGATCGACCACCCGCACTACGTCCGCGAAGGTGTCCGCCTGCTGCGCTCCGGCGGTGTCATCGTTCTGCACAACGCCCTGGCCGACGGCCGCGTTGCCGACAGCTCCGCACGCGACGCGACAACGGTTGCGGTCCGAGAAGCGGCAAAGGCCGTGACCGAGGACGAGCGACTCATTCGAGTCCTCCTCCCCCTCGGTGACGGCCTCCTCTGCGCGAGCAAGCTCTAGATCCAGACGCCCTTACCGATGGCGACGACGCCACCCTGACTGACGGCAAATCGTTCGCGGTCACGTTCGAGATCGACGCCGATGATTTCGCCGTCACCGACGACGACGTTCTTGTCGAGGATCGCTCGCCGTACGACGGCACCCTTGCCGATGCGCACACCCGGCATCAGCACGCTGCCCTCGACGGTCGCACCGTCCTCGATCATCACGTTGGAACTGAGTACCGAATTGCGCACGGTCGCCGCGGACAGGATCGACCCCGCACCGACGACCGATTCCTGCGCGAGTCCGCCCTTCACGAACTTTGCGGGCGCGAGATTCTCGGTGGCGCCGCGGATGGGCCAGCGACGGTTGTAGAGATTGAAGATCGGGTGCACCGACACCAGGTCCATGTGAGCGTCGTAGAAGGCGTCGAGGGTACCGACGTCACGCCAGTAGCCGCGGTCTCGATCGGTGGCACCGGGAACGACGTTGTCCTTGAAGTCGTAGACCGACGCCTCACCCGCGGCGACCAAGGCGGGAATGATGTCGCCGCCCATGTCGTGATCGGAATCGGAATTCTCTGAATCAGCGCGGATGGCGTCCACGAGTACCTTGGTGGTGAACACATAGTTACCCATGGACGCGAACGTCGAATTGGGGTCGTCCGGTGTCCCGGGAGGATGGGCGGGCTTTTCCAGGAACTGGGTGATGCGTCCGGACTCGTCACTGTCGATGCAGCCGAAAGCAAAAGCCTCACTTCGCGGTACACGAATACCCGCGACCGTCACGCCTGCCCCGGATTCGATGTGGTGCTGAACCATCTGTTCCGGATCCATCCGGTACACGTGGTCGGCACCGAAAACCACGATGTACTCGGGGTCCTCGTCGTAAACGAGATTGAGCGACTGCAGGATTGCGTCGGCACTGCCGGTGTACCAGCGCGGCCCGAGCCGCTGCTGGGCCGGGACCGGGGTGATGTACTCACCCGCGAACCCGGACAATCGCCACGTCTGCGAAATGTGGCGGTCGAGTGAATGTGACTTGTATTGCGTCAACACACAAATACGCAGATATCCCGCGTTGACAAGGTTGCTCAACACGAAGTCGATAAGTCGATATGCACCTCCGAAGGGCACTGCGGGCTTCGCTCTGTCCGCGGTCAGCGGATACAAGCGTTTGCCCTCGCCCCCGGCGAGCACGATTCCAAGCACATGCGGCTGGCTTCTCACACCGCTAACCTATCCGCACTGGTGAACTCCCGCTAGCGAAGCAGTCCGAGAGGTCCGATCGTGTCCCCCTCCGAACGGCCGGGGATAACGTGATCGGTAGCCGGATCGACCACGGGCGGTTAGGTTTAGCGCGTGCGAGTCGCGATGATGACCAAGGAATACCCGCCGGAGATCTACGGCGGCGCAGGAGTACACGTAACCGAGCTCGTCGCTCAGATGAAACGGCTGTGCGAGGTCGACGTGCACTGCATGGGCGCCCCGCGCGAAGGCGCGATCGTCCACTCTCCCGACCCCGCTCTCGCCGGATCCAACCCGGCCCTGACGACGCTCTCCACCGAACTGCGCATGGCGGACGCCGCGGCCGGTGTCGACATCGTCCACTCCCACACCTGGTACACCGGACTGGCCGGGCATCTCGCGTCGGCTCTCTACGACGTGCCGCACATCCTCACCGCGCACTCACTCGAGCCCAGACGCCCGTGGAAGGCCGAACAGCTAGGCGGCGGCTATCGGATCTCGTCGTGGTCCGAACGCAACGCCGTCGAGCACGCAGACGCGATCATCGCCGTCAGTTCCGGTATGCGACTCGACGTCCTCGACGCGTATCCCGCTGTCGATCCGAGTCGCGTTCACGTAGTGCGCAACGGAATCGACACCGAGGTATGGCATCCCGGGGGATCTGCGCCGGGAGCACAGTCCGCACTCGCGTCGATCGGCGTCGACCCGGCGAAACCCATCGTGGCCTTTGTCGGACGCATCACGAGGCAGAAGGGCGTCGGGCACCTCGTCGCGGCAGCCCACCACTTCGACCCGGAGATTCAGCTCGTGCTGTGCGCCGGCGCTCCCGATACGCCGGAGATCGCCGCCGAGACGGAGAAGGCGGTGGCCGAACTCGCCCGGCACCGGGGCAATGTCTACTGGGTGCGCGAGATGCTTCCGACCGAGCAGATCAGGGAAATACTCTCGGCAGCAACGGTATTCGTCTGCCCTTCGGTGTACGAACCCCTCGGGATCGTCAATCTCGAAGCCATGGCGTGTGAGACCGCCGTGGTCGCTTCCGACGTCGGCGGCATCCCCGAGGTGGTCGCCGACGGCGTCACCGGTCGACTCGTGCACTACAACGCCTACGAGCCGAACGCATTCGAGGAATCGCTCGCGGCCACCGTCAATGCCGTTGTCGCCGACCGAGAAGGCGCCGACGCGATGGGTCGTGCGGGCAGGATCCGTGCGATCGACGAGTTCTCCTGGGCCGAAATCGCCAAGCAGACGCTCGAGGTCTACGCGGACGCCGTCACGAGACGCTGATCCGCGTCAGATCTTGCGATAGGTCGAGACCGTCGCCGACGCGGTGACGGTGCTCGGCTGCGGCAGCTTCGCCACGGCGGCAGCCAGATCGGCGGGCGTCAGGTGTCTCGCCGACGGTCCCATCCCCACCAAGTCGAGGACGTCCTGGTGTGAGAGTGACATCGTGAACTCGACCTCGTCGCTACTCACACGCTCGAAGTATCCGGCCATCGACGATTCGAGACGTTCCACTTTGCGGTCGTCGACCCGGACCATCGCGAGAATGTCGATCAGCTCGCGCAGATGCCTGTCGGTGGGCGTCAGGACCACCAGAACGCCGTCTTCGGCGAGAACTCGATGGGACTGCGGACCGTTACGAGGAGCGAACACACAGAGCACGTGAGAGAGCGCTCCGTCGCGAATGGGTAGTGGTTGCCAGACGTCTGCGACGATCGAACCGATTCTTTCGTGGACCTTCGCGGCACGCCGGGCCGCGAACTTGGACACGTCCAAGGCTATCGCCCGAGAATCAGGCAGCGAATCCACGACGTGTGCGAGGTATTGTCCTGTGCCTGCGCCGATTTCGACGATCCGCGCGGGGTCCGACCCCGCCGTCGTCGCGCAGGCCCGGGTGACGGCATCCATCAGCGGGCCGAAGTGGCCGGCGCCGAGCAATCGTGCACGCGCGGCAATCATCTCGGCACTGTCGCCGGTGAACTTCGTGGCACCGCCACTGATCAGGCTCACGTAACCCTGACGAGCGATATCGAATCGATGTCCGCGGTCGCACTCGGCGGCGCCGTCCACCAATTCCAGATCAGCAGCACACTGCGGGCAGGACAGAAGATCGATCACGGCGGCAAGCATTGATCCGTCCTTTCGGCTACCGGCGGTGCGCACACACTTCAGGCCCCGTACCGAAACGGATACGGAGCCTGCGTGCAATCACGTGCTGTTGTTCGTACTGCTACAACCTGGACCCGACTAGCTGGTGACGTTCGTGAGTTCCACACCGAGCGCTGCAGCTTCATCCGGGGTCAGCTCGACGACGAGGCGTCCGCCACCCTCGAGTGGAACCCGCATGACGATTCCTCGTCCCTCTTTGGTTGCTTCGAGGGGACCGTCCCCGGTCCGGGGCTTCATGGCCGCCATCCTCTGCTCCCTCCAGATCTGCGCTGCATTGCTCTGCGCCTCGACTAACGGTGCGCCCCGCCAACAATCAGCGAGGCTCGTACCCTCCATTGTTCCCTATGGATGCGGGAACCGGGAATCTGAGTCACATTTAGGGGTGTTCAGTCGACCGTCACACCTGCGCCGGAACCCAGCAATCGGCCACGTGATCATCGACCATTCCGGTGGCCTGCATGAGCGCATAAGCCGTGGTAGGACCCACAAACTTGAACCCGCGCCGCTTGAGTTCCTTAGCCATGGCAGTCGACTCGGGAGTGACCGCGGGAACCTCTGCAATTGATGTCAGTCTTCTGGTGCGTCGAGGCGGCGAGAACGACCAGAGTAACGAATCGAGGTCCAGATCGGGCGAATTCACGAGCACTCGGGCGTTGGAAATCGTCGCCTCGATCTTCGCGCGATTGCGGACGATCGCGGCATCGGAGAGCAATCTCTCGACATCCGCAACTCCGTACGCTGCGACCTTGTCCGGATCGAACCCGTCGAAGGCTTCGCGGAACGCCTCGCGTTTGCGCAGAATCGTGATCCACGAAAGTCCCGATTGGAATGCTTCGAGGGCGAGTCGTTCGAACAGTTCGTCGCGCCCGTGCAGCGGACGCCCCCACTCCTCGTCGTGATAGTCGCGGTAGAGCGTGTCGCCGGGCGTCTCGACCACCCAGCCGCACCGAACGAGTCCGTCGGCCATCAGCCCTGGGAATCCTTCGATTCGGATACGGTCTCAGGCTCCTCCTGCGATGCTTCGGCCTTGGCCGGAGCATCCGCTTTCACCAGGACCTCAGACCGCTCGTCACGGCCCAGTTGTGCACGCAGAGAATCGATTTCCAACCCGAGGCGATGCAGGGCCCAATCCACTTCACTCGCCTTGTAGCCACGCAGCACCTGCTGAAAACGCAGCGCGTCGACATCCGCCCCGGTGACGTCCTCTGCCGGGAGTACGGTCGCCGTCGTGCCAGGAGGCAGCGGCGGCAGCTCTTCCGAGCGCCCGAACACAGCGCTGGCGGCGAGGAAGATCATCGCGCCGACCAGTGCCATGACAATCAGGTACAGGAGGATCGTCATCATGGACCGATACTCCCATACCCGAGTGTGAGCGGTCAGACCCCCGCGGTGCGCACTATCGAATTCATCGGGGGTCGATCGAGTAGCGAAACCTCGGTGGTCTCGGGCACGAAAGAATCGCCGTCGACCAGGAATTGGGTCAACCCGGCACCCGAATCCTCGATCCCGCACCGCCGGAGCATCGTTCCGATGATCTGCCGGCTCATCACACCGAGGTCGGCGAGCGGCCGGTTGCGATGCTTGCGCACACCGAGATTGACCTGACCGATCGCCGCCAGCCCCAACGTGTCGTACGTGTCGAGCAGAAGGCCGATCTCGACGCCGTAGCCGGGCGCAAACGGGACAGCGGACAGCAGCTCACGGGTGCCCGCGTATTCACCGCCAAGCGGTTGCAGTACCGACGTGAGTTCCGGCCGCAGCGCGGCCAACATGGGCCGCGCAACCAATTCCGTGACTCGCCCGCCGCCGTTGGCATCCTCCGTGCCGCTCACGCGCAGCGGACGGCGGTAGTAGCCCTTCACCAGATGGATGCCGTCAACCGTGAGCAGCGGCCCCAGCAGTTTGGGCACGAACGCCGGATCGGGATTGATGAGATCGGAGTCGACGAATGCGATCAGATCGCCGGTCGTTGCGGCGACCGAACGCCACAGCACCTCACCCTTGCCCGCGGTCGGCGGGATGGACGGGACTGCGCTCTCACGACTGATCACCGTCGCCCCCGCCGCGCGAGCACGCTCGGCGGTACGGTCGGTCGAACCGGAATCGAGAACGATCAACTCGTCGACCAAACCACCGAGCAACGGATGAATGGTGTCGACCACCGCAGCAACGGTGTCCTCTTCGTTGAGCGCGGGCAACACCACCGAGACGGTTCGGCCACCCTTCGCCCGTTCGAGCTCGGCGACCGTCCAACTCGGATGGTCCCAACTGTTGGCGTCTGCCCATACGCGGGTCGGGCCCGCACCGGTGATGCTCATGCCAGACCTCGAACCGTACGTACCGGGGCACGGCGTCCCTGGATCGCGGCCACCATGTCGACGACTCGACGGGTGGACGCCACCTCGTGAACACGGAACACCCGGGCGCCGCCCGCCGCGGCCATTGCTGTCGCTGCCAATGTTCCCTCCAACCTCTCGGAAAGCTCCACACCAAGAGTCTCCCCGATGAAGTCCTTATTACTCAGCGCCATCAGCACTGGCCACCCGGTGTTTACAAGAACGTCCACTTTCCGCAACAACTCGAGCCCGTGAAAGGTGTTCTTACCGAAATCGTGGGTGGGATCGATCAGGATCGCGTCACGCGGAACCCCGAGTGCCAGGGCGCGCTCTGCCGCCGACACGACCTCGGTGACCACATCTGCGACGACGTCGTCGTAGCGGACACGATGCGGGCGGGTGCGCGGAACCGCGCCACCCGTGTGCGAGCAGACGATCCCGGCACCAGTCTCGGCAGCAACCAGGACTAGGTCGGGATCCGCACCCGCCCACGTGTCGTTGATCAGGTCGGCGCCTTCGGCGCGTGCCAACCGCGCGACGCCGCTCCGCCAGGTGTCGACGCTGATGATCAGCTCGGGGTACTTGGCTCTGATCGCGGCGACGAACGGAACGACTCGCCTGACCTCTTCGTCGGCGTCGACGAGGTCACCGGGCCCAGCTTTCACTCCCCCGATGTCCACCAGATCGGCGCCCTCGTCGACGGCCCTGTCGACGGCAGCCATCGCTGCCGAATCCGAGAACGTCGCGCCTTGGTCGTAGAAGGAATCGGGAGTGCGGTTGACGATGGCCATCACCAGTGCACGGTCGACCGCGACCGGACGCCCACACAGGGTGGGCGCCGGACCTGGCTGCGCGGTAGAACCGGGGAGTGAAGACATGCCACTCATACTGGCATGACGGAACTCGGTCTAGCCCTTGGGTACCGAGCCCGCCGCGACCTTTCCGACGTATTCGTCGTACGAGTCCACGTAACCACCCTCACGGCCTTCGAGAACGTGCAGAGTGTCGGCGCCGACGTCGTAGCCCTCGTTGCGCAATTCCACCTTGCGCGACTTGAAAGTGCTGGTGTGTTCGAGTGAGTCGACGATGCGGATGAACAGCGGGACCGCGTAGTTGGGAAGCTTGCCGTAGAGATGAGCCGCGACTTCGCTGCCCTCGAAACTCTGACTGTCACGTAACTTCACCGCCGCCATGCCCGCGCGACCGTCGGTGCCCGGAATCTCGACGCCGTAGACAACTGCTTCCTCGACGGCCGGGTGCGAACTCAGCGCGCCCTCGACCTCCGTGGTGGCGACGTTCTCTCCCTTCCAACGGAAGGTGTCGCCGAGACGGTCGACGAAGGCGACGTGGCCCCATCCCTGCTTGCGCACCAGGTCTCCGGTGTCGAACCAGGTGTCGTCGTCCTTGAATCCGCCGCGTACCAGTTTGCTGTTGCTCGCCGCTTCGTCGGTGTAACCGTCGAAAGGCGCCCGGTCGGTGACCTTCGACAGCAGGAGTCCGACCTGACCCGTGGAAACCTTGCGGAGTCGACCGTCGGCTCCACGCAACGCTTTTCCGGTGTCCTCGTCGAACTCCACGACGGCGTGCGGCAACGGGCAGATGCCGGCCGTCTTGTCGACGTTGAGTGCGTTGACGAACGCAATGTTGCATTCGCTCGCACCGTAGAACTCGGCGACGCGGGGTATGCCGAACCGCTGGGTGAATTCGGCCCAGATCTCAGGGCGCAGACCGTTACCCACCATCAGCCGAACAGCATTGTCGCTGTCGGTCGGCTTGACCGGCTGGTTGAGCAGATAGCGGCACAGTTCGCCGATGTAGGTGAACGCGGTCGCCTTGTTGAGTGCGATGTCGTCCCAGAACCGCGAGGCCGAGAACTGACGTCCGATCGCGATTGTCGCACCGGACGCGAGCACCGAGGACAGCGAGACCGTCAACGCGTTGTTGTGGTAGAGCGGCAGGCAGCAGTACAGGGTGTCCGAGTCGCGCAAGCGCACGCCCATCAACCCGAGCCCCGACATCGACTTCAACCAACGGAAGTGAGTCATCAAGCTGGCCTTGGGCATTCCGGTGGTGCCCGAGGTGAAGATGTAGAACGCCTTCTCCTTTGCCAGCACCTCGGCGGTGACCGCGGGGTTGGACGGATCAGCCGTCTTCGCCAGATCCGCGAGTTCGCTGACGAGAAGTTGGTTCGGTCCGCTAAATCCGGCGGGCAACGATTCGAGGGCTTCTTCGCACTCGTCGGCGACCACCAGGACGCGCGCATCGAGAAGCGTAAGGCTGTGTGCCAGAACGTCGTCGCGCTGGTTGTAGTTCAGCATGCCCGCTGCCGCGCCGAGTTTTACCGCGGCCAAGGCGATCAGCAGCGCTTCGGGAGTGTTCTTTGCCAGCACTCCGACGACGTCTCCGCGGTCGACTCCTCGACCACGGAGAACGTCCGCGTAGCGGTTCACCAGTTCGTTGGCTTCCGCGTAACTGGTCGCGTGGCCCTCGAACCGGATGAACGGGCGCGACGGGTGCGCGTGCGCGGCCTTCTGGAAGATCAACCCGATCGATTCCTTGGCCGAAGGCTTACGGGTGAGCCCGGCGGCCCCCCGCGCCAGGATCGGCACCTCGGTGATCATCGACGGCAGTTTTGCCGCCAGATCGAGCAGGCCGACGGTCGAACGGGCTTCCGAACTCATGGCTCCCCTAACACGTATCCGGCGCCCATTCGGCCGCCCAGTCTGCGGCCACCTTACTGCACGGTAATAAAGCCCGCCATGCCCCAGGTCAGGGTTTCACGCACGCGTCTGATCAGGATTTGACGCACGCGTCGAGCGCGGCCTCGACGTCCGTCCTCACCAGCAGAGTGTCCAGCGCCTGACGCCCGACGAAGCCGGTCCCGTCGAGCTTGTTCAACCACTCGAGCAGGCCGGTGAAGTGGCCGACGGGATCGAGCATCACGACAGGTTTCTCGTGCATTCCCAGGTAGCCGGCTGTCCACGTCTCGAACAACTCTTCCAGCGTCCCGATTCCGCCGGGCAGCGTGATGAACGCGTCGGCGTGGTCTTCCATCAGCTTCTTGCGTTCGCGCATGGTGTCCGTGACGATCAGCTCGTCGGCATCGACGTCGGCAACTTCCTTGTGCACCAAGGCCTTCGGGATGACGCCGACGGTCCAGGCACCCGCCGCGCGAGCGGACTCGGCGACAGCGCCCATCATCGACACGTTGCCGCCACCCGAGACCAACTGCCATCCGCGTCGACCGATCGCGGTTCCCACCTCGGCAGCCAACGCCAGGAACGATTCGTCCACCGGACCCGACGCGCAGTAGACGCAGATCGAGTACTTCTTGTCGGAATCGGTCACCATTCTTCTTCTTTCCCCAGATCTGCGGCCTCGTCGACGCCCTTGTCGGCGTTGAGGACGATTCGTACTGCTTCTTCCACACTGTCGGTGACGTGCAGCAAGTTCACGTCACCTTCGGAAATCTTGCCGTCACGCTCGAGGGTGCCGCGGATCCAATCGACGAGTCCGGACCAGTACTCGGTACCGAACAGGACGATCGGGAAGCGCGTGACCTTGTGGGTCTGCACCAGGGTGAGTGCCTCGAACAGCTCGTCGAGTGTTCCGAAGCCACCCGGCAGGCAGATGAATGCCTGGGAGTACTTCACGAACATCGTCTTGCGTGCGAAGAAGTACCGGAAGTTGATTCCGAGATCCACCCACTCGTTGAGTCCCTGCTCGAACGGCAACTCGATGCCGAGGCCGATCGAGTACCCGCCGGCCTCACTGCAACCGCGGTTGGCAGCTTCCATCACTCCTGGCCCACCACCGGTGATGACGGCGTACCCGGCCTCGGCCAACGCCGTTCCCAGCTCGCGCCCGGATTGGTACTCGGGATGATCGACCGTGGTGCGGGCCGAACCGAACACCGTCACCGCACGCGGGACCTCGGCGAGTGCGCCGAAACCTTCGATGAATTCGCTCTGGATACGCAGCACACGCCACGGATCGGTGTGTACCCAATCCGTGGGTCCGCGCTTGTCGAGCAAGCGCTGATCCGTCGTGGTCTTCTCGTCCTTGCGCTTGCGTCGAAGCTGAACCGGCCCGCGGTGCTTGATCGACGAGCTCTGCTTCTTCGAAGCCGAATTCTTCTCTGGTGCCATGCGGCAAGGCTAACGGTCAGGCCGACAGATACTTCCTCAGCACGGCCGCGACGTCGGTGATCTGCTGCACCGGAACGTGCTCGTCGCGCTTGTGCGCGAGGTTCGGATCACCCGGTCCGTAGTTCACGGCAGGAATGCCGAGCGCCGAGAACCTGGACACGTCGGTCCACCCGTACTTCGCACGGAACTGACCACCGGCCGCCTCGATCAGGGCGGCAGCGGACGGGTTCGCCAAGCCGGGCAGCGCGCCGGGCGAGGAGTCGGTGACCTCGAATCCGAGGCCCAGACCGTCGAACACTTCGCGCACGTGCGCCTCGGCTTGTACCTCGCTGCGATCGGGCGCGAATCGGAAATTGACGTCCATCTCGGCTTCGTCCGGGACGACGTTTCCGGCGACGCCACCGGAGATCCGCACCGCCGACAAGCCCTCGCGGTAGCCGCAACCGTCGATGTCGACCGAGCGCGGCTGGTAACTCGACAACCGCTCCAACGCACCGCCGAACTTGTGAATGGCGTTGTCCCCCAGCCAGGACCTGGCCGAATGTGCGCGAGTTCCCGAAGCCGTCAACCGAACCCGCATCGTGCCCTGGCACCCGGCCTCGATGAAACCGGCCGTCGGCTCACCGAGAATTGCGACGTCCGCCGCGAGCCATTGCGGGATCTCGCGTTCGATCCGTCCCAGGCCGTTGTACGTTGCGGCGATCTCTTCGCAGTCGTAGAAGACGAGGGTCAGATCGTGGGCCAGGTTCTCGATGGTGGCCGCAAGGTGTAGGAAGACCGCGTCGCCCGACTTCATGTCCACGGTCCCGCAGCCGTGCAGGATGTCGCCGTCACGCCGCGAAGGAACGTTGTCCGCGATCGGCACCGTATCCAGATGTCCGGCGAGCATGACCCGACTGGGCAAACCACGCGACGTACGCGCCAACACGGCATTGCCGTTGCGGATGATCTCGAAGCCCGAAGTCTGCTCACGCAGCGCATCCTCGACAGCCTGCGCAATGACGGATTCGTCGTGCGAGACGCTGGGGATGTCGACCAGGGCGGCCGTCAAGTCGATGGGGTCCGAAGCAAGATCGAGGATGCTCACACGCACCAGCCTAGGCCGGTGCACCCACCACCCAGTAATCTCTAGTCCCGTGAGCGCACAGGGAGCAACAGCAGTAGGTATCGCCAACGTGACCGCGGACGGAACCGTCCTCGACACCTGGTTCCCGGCACCGGAGCTGGGAACATTCGACAAGACCGGTACCGAGAACGTCGAGGGAACAGATATTCCTTCCGATCTTGCACTGCTGGCAGGCACTGACGACGCTCGCGAGGTATCGCAGGTCGTCGTGCGCACCACCATCGCCGATCTCTCCAAGGCGCCGGTCGACGCACATGACGTCTACCTGCGCCTCCATCTCCTCTCGCACCGTCTCGTCGCACCCCATGGTGTCAACCTCGACGGCCAGTTCGGCCTGCTCAGCAACGTCGTGTGGACCAACTTCGGCCCGTGCGCCGTCGAAGGTTTCGAGCAGGTTCGCTCGCGTCTGCGCATCCGCGGCGTCGTGACCGTGTTCAGCGTCGACAAGTTCCCCCGCATGGTCGACTACGTCGTGCCGTCCGGAGTTCGCATCGGTGACGCGGACCGTGTCCGACTCGGTGCACACCTCGCCAGCGGAACGACCGTCATGCACGAGGGCTTCGTCAACTTCAACGCCGGAACCCTCGGCAACTCGATGGTCGAAGGCCGCATCTCCGCGGGCGTCGTCGTCGACGACGGATCCGATGTGGGCGGCGGCGCCTCGATCATGGGCACCCTCTCCGGTGGAGGCAAGGAAACGATCTCCCTCGGCAAGCGCTGCCTCCTCGGCGCAAACGCCGGCCTCGGCATTTCGCTCGGCGACGACTGCGTCCTCGAAGCGGGCCTCTACGTCACCGCCGGCACCAAGGTCACCGGCCCGGACGGAACCGTCGTCAAGGCCAAGGAACTGAGCGGCAAGTCGAACCTTCTCTTCCGTCGTAACTCGGTCTCGGGTGCCGTCGAGGTCGTGCCGTGGAAGGGCACCGGCGTCGAACTGAACGCTGCTTTGCACGCTAACGACTGATGAGTAGCACCGACGTCTCCGACGGAACAACCACTGCTCTCGGCCACGGTCTCAAGGTCCGCCATCTGACGATGATGGGCTTGGGCTCGGCCATCGGCGCCGGCCTGTTCCTCGGAACCGGCGTCGGTATCGCCAAGGCCGGGCCGGCCGTCCTGATCTCCTACATCCTTGCGGGCGCCGTCGTGGTGTTCGTGATGCGCATGCTCGGCGAGATGGGCGCCGCGATCCCGGCCAGCGGTTCCTTCTCTCACTACGCGCGCCTGGGGATCGGCGAGTGGGCCGGCTTCGTGATGGGCTGGCTCTACTGGTTCATGCTGATCATGGTGCTGGGCGCCGAGATCACCGGGGCTTCGGCGATCGTGAACGACTGGGTGCCGTCGATCCCGCAATGGGTTGTCGCCCTGGTTTTCGTGGTGTTCTTCGCCGTGGTGAACCTGGCGAAAGTCAGCAACTTCGGTGAGTTCGAGTTCTGGTTCGCCGCAATCAAAGTCACCGTCATCATCGGCTTCCTGATCATCGGTGTCCTGCTGGTGTTCGGCATCCTCCCCGATACCGACCCGGTCGGTACGAGCAATCTGTTCGGGCAGGGCGGCTTCATGCCCAATGGATTGTCCGGCATAGCCGCAGGACTTCTCGTCGTGGCATTCGCCTTCGGTGGGATCGAGATCGTCACCATCGCCGCAGCCGAATCCGAGAATCCGGAACGCTCCATCGCCGTCGCTGTCCGGAGCGTCGTGTGGCGCATCAGCGTCTTCTACATCGGCGCCATCTCGATCATGGTTCTGGTGCTGCCCTGGAACGACCCCGAACTCGAGAGCGGCCCGTTTGTGGCCGTCCTGAACAAGGCGAACATTCCAGGCGTTGCCGGGTTCATGGAACTCGTCGTAGTAGTGGCGTTGCTTTCCGCCTTCAACGCCAACATCTACGGCACCTCTCGCATGGCGTTCTCACTTTCGCGCCGCGGCGACGGACCCGCCTTCATGGCGAAACTGTCGAGCACCGGAGTTCCGACCAATGCCGTTCTGCTGTCGGTGTTCTTCGGCTTCGTCAGCGTCCTGCTCAACTGGCTGCTCCCCGACGACCTGCTCGGCATCCTGCTCAACGCAGTCGGCGCTGCGCTGCTGGTCATCTGGATCTTCATCGTCGTCTCGCATCTGCGACTGCGAAAACAACTCGAAGCGTCGGGCAAGCTGACGGTTCGGATGTGGCTGTTCCCGTATCTGAGCTACGCGACACTCGCGATGCTCGGTGTGTTCGTCGTCCTCATGCTCTTCGACGCCGATGCCCGTGCACAGTTGATCTCGACCACCGTGTTGTTCCTCGTGATCGCGGCATTGGGTTTCCTGAACGCCCGTTGGCGTAAGCAGAATCAGCCCGTCTGATCCGTGTGCCTATGCATCCCGCCTGTTCACGACGACGATGCTGAGACCGAATACGACGAGCACGAAGAGGGCGAAGTAGATCAGGCTGCCCCAGGGTCCCCAGTGGAAATCGACGCCACCGCCGGAACCGAGAAAGTTGTTGGCGTTCATGAACGGCAGGAACGGCATGATCTTCTCGCCGATACTTCCGAACAGGTTGAAAAGATTCTCGATCAGCAAGGGCCACAACAGCAGAAGCGCGATCGCACCTGCAGACTGCCGGAGCAACGTGCCCACTCCGACTGCTAGAACTACGCAGAAGAACGCGTAGATCGGTGTTCCGTAGACGACCCGCCAGTTCTCGTCGCCGGACAGAGTCAGGAATCTTCCGGCGTCACCTGATGTGGCCTTCGTGAGGGCGAAGGCGCCGAACGACAACACGAGAGTCAGCACCGCTCCGAACCCACCGATGAGGCCCGCTTTGGCGACGAGCACCGAGGCGCGGTTCGGAACCGCCTGGAAGGTGGTGCGGATGGTCCCGAAACGATATTCGCTGGTGATCGCGAGAGCCGCCATGATCATCAGAACCAACACACCGAAGCCGGTCACTCCACTGAGTGCCCCCGAAACTGTCGGCATCATTGCACCGTTGGGGTTGCTGAGCGACGACTTGGCGCTCAGTCCGAAAACGGTAGCGAGTCCCAACCCGAGCACGATGATGATGATCGTGCACCACAGCGGCGACTTGGTCGTGGTGATCTTGATACGTTCAGCACT